>JAZUBW010000138.1:0-4836 GCA_045638785.1 Faecousia sp. | reverse complement strand
GACCATCCAGAAGATCTGCGCTGACACCGGCGCTAAGGTTGACATCGAGGACGATGGCTCCGTCTTCATCTCCGCTGTTGACTCCGCTGCCGCTTATGCAGCCAAGAAGATGATCGACGACATCTGCTTCGTTCCCGAGGTTGGCAAGCTGTACTACGGCAAGGTCGTTCGCATCCTGCCCATCGGCGCATTCGTGGAAATCGCTCCCGGTCACGACGGCATGGTGCATATCTCCAAGCTGGAGAACCGCCGTGTGGAAAAGGTCGAGGATGTGCTGAACCTGGGCGATATGACCTGGGTCAAGTTCATGGGCTTCGACGAGAAGGGCCGCGCAAACTTCAGCCGCAAGGACGCTCTGAAGGAAATGGAAGGCAACGCCTAATCTAATATAATGAATCCCGCCGGATCCCCGGCGGCATTTTTGTATGAAAAAGCTTCTCCCCGGGGAGAAGCTGGCAAAAATCGGCACTTCGGAACCGATTTTTGACTGATGAGGGGTCTGTTCCTTTCGTTGCGAACCCCTCATCCGGCGCTACGCGCCACCTTCTCCCCTGGGAGAAGGTTTGCACAAAAACAGGGAGGACGCGTGTCCTCCCTGTTTTTTATTTTTTCCAGGTCAAGCCCTTGGGGTAGAAGAAGCGGATCTTTTTATCGGAAATGGTCATATGTACCTCGGTGGCTCTGCGCAGTTCACCGTCCAGATTGATGGGGGTGGGGTTATCGCAGATGATCTTCACCGATTTGGTCTTAAAATGCCGCACCAATTCCGGCAGCTCGGCATAGCGGCCATTCTTATACTTGCCAATCACCGCCGGCACCAGGGTGCGGGACACGGCCTTGACCAGCAGCACATCCATCAGCCCGTCGGTGGGGTCTGCCTCCGGCACCGGGTTGAAGCCGCCGCCATAGAACCGGCCATTGCAGGCGCAGATCATGGTCTGCCGGTCATCGATCCGTTCCCCATCGATCTCCACCACATAATGCTCATGAATGCCACGGGCCACATTGATGATCGTGGACGCAACATAGGCAGTATGTCCATGCAGCAGGGGCAGCCGCTTATAGTTGGCCACATCGGTGCCGATGCGGGCATCCAGGCCAACGGAGCAGATATTCAGGGACAGATCGCCGTTGCAGTCGATGAGGTCGAAGGTTTCCTCCTCTGCATCCAGCAGCCGCTCCAGGTCACGGAAGGCCTTGGGATCGCTGAAGATCTTGACAAAATCGTTGCCGCTGCCGCCGCAGTAGGTGGTGATGGCCACATTACTTTGGTCCGCGGCGGCCTGGACGATCTCATTGAGGGTGCCGTCGCCACCGCAGGCATAGATCCGCAGGTCTTCGCCGGTGGCAATATATTCGGCAGCGATCCGGCGACATTCGCCGGGGGCCGTGGAAACCCGGACCTCATAGTCCAGCTTTCTTTGGCGGCAAATTTCGTGGAGGACAGGGCTTGCCTCCTCGGTGCGGTTGTAGCTGCCGGCTGCAGGATTGATGATAAACAGATGCTTCATGTTTCTCTCTCCCATCTGTAGTGAGATAAATTGTTGCTTAAGATGATAGAACGCACCCACTGTGGGGCAGAGTCATTGACCCTACCCTACATTAAAATGGTAGCATAAACAATAATTTGCCTTACCAATTTACTTTTTCCGAGTATGGTCGGTATACATATACAGGTCGCACTTGATCATGCCGTTATAGAGCTTGCGCTTTTTGTCCGCACGGCGGCCAAAATAATGCTCGAACTCCGGCTCGGAGGTGATGATATACTTTTTCCAGCCATCGGCAAACTTCACATGGCGGCCGAAGGCCTGGTACAGCCGCTGGGCAGACTGCTGCTCCAGCATGCGCTGGCCGTAGGGCGGGTTGCAGATGAGGATGCCGCTGTCGGTGGGCAGGCCCATCTTGGTGGCATCGCCGTCCTTAAACTCGATGATGTCGCCGACGCCGGCTTTCCGGGCATTGGCAATAGAAAGGCTGACGCACTTGGGGTCATTGTCGGAGCCCAGGATCTGATATTTGCCCTTGAACTCCTTGTCCATGGCCTCGCCACGGGCATCCTGCCAAATTTTTTCCTCCATCCAGCCGAAGCTTTCGGCAGCAAACCGGCGGCGCAGGCCCGGCGCCCGGTTTTTGGCGATCAGCGCCGCTTCGATGGCGATGGTGCCGGAGCCGCAGAAGGGATCCCACACAAATTCCCGGCCCCGGTAGCGGGTCAGCATTACCATAGCAGCCGCCAGGGTCTCCCGCAGCGGAGCCTCGTTGCCCACAGCCCGGTAGCCACGCTTTTGCAGGCCGGCGCCGGAGGTATCCAGGTACAGGGTGCATCGATCGTTCATCATAGCAAACTGCAGCTGATACTTTTCGCCGTCCTCAGGCAGCCAGGAAATGCCATATTTCTCGCCCAGCCGCTTGGAGGCGGCCTTTTTCACGATGGCCTGGCAATCCGGCACGCTCATGAGGGTGGAATTCAGGCAGTGGCCCTTCACGGGGAACTGGCCGCTGGCGGGAATGACGGCTTCCAGGGGGCAGTTGTACACGCCCTGGAACAGCTGCTCGAAGGTCTTGGCCTCAAATTCGGCCAGAACCATCAGCACGCGCTCGCCGGTGCGGATGTTCAGATTGGCCCGGGCCAGGGCAACTTCGTCGCCGGCAAACAGCACCCGGCCGTTCTCCGCCCGAACATTTTCCATATTCAGCCGCCGCAGCTCGTCGGCGGTGATGCCCTCCAAACCAAAGAGAGTCGGGATCGCAAATTCAAAGTTGTTCATTTTTCCTCCGTTCCCATAACCTTCTCCCTGGGGAGAAGGTGCCCCGCAGGGGCGGATGAGGGGGCTGCCCTCCCAATGTTCCAATGTTGTAAACGCTCTGCGCCCGATCCCTTCTGGCAAGGGTTCTGCGCAATAACGCTGTGCAATTTCTATATCAATCTGCTGGCACACGCCACGCAGATTCTGATTCACATCTGTGTTGGTAAAACGGACCACCTTTAATCCAAGCGACTGCAGGTATTGGGTCCGTTTGGCATCGTACGCAATGCCATCAGGGTCAAAGTGCTGGGAGCCATCCAACTCTATGACCAAACGTGCCTTGGAGCAGTAAAAATCGACAATATACTGGCCCAGCACACATTGTCTGCGAAACCGAACAGGGTGCCTGCGCAAGTATTGGTACCATAGCGCGTTTTCCTCTTTCGTTCCGTTTTTTCGCATATCCTGGGCATATTTTTTCAGTTCGTCATTTTTCTCCATATTGTCCCCTCATCCGGCCCTACGGGCCACCTTCTCCCCAGGGAGAAGGTTTTAGGGAATGATCTTCTTGGGCTTCAAGTATCTTTCCTGCTCGGAGAAGATACAGCCGCAGAATTTTTGGATATACATGTTAAGTTCTCTGGCTCTTTCCTGGCCGGGCTTAAAATAGGGGCGAAAATCCCGGTAGAGGAATTCCACACCGTATTCCTGGGCGGCACGCTCTGCCACCTCCCGCATCAGCTCGTGATTTTGGTAGGGGCTGATGAAGAGGGAGCTGGTGAAGCTGTCGAAGCCGCCCTCGGCGGCCACACGGGCCGTATCGAACAGCCGCATTTCGTAGCATTTGACGCATCGGCCGGCAATATCCTCGGCTACCTCCCGGACGAAGGGCCGCAGGCCGTAATCGTCCCGCTCGATGAGCGGCAGCTCGATGGCGGCGGCGTAGGTCCGCAGGCAGTTGCGACGCTCCCGATATTCGGTGAAGGGGTGGATATTGGGGTTGTACCAGTAGCCGGTGACCTCCAACCCATCCGTGCGCAATACCTCAATGGGCATATTGGCGCAAGGCGCACAGCAGATGTGCAGTAATGTTTTCATAGTAGATTCCTCATATAAGTTGTTGTTTATACGGATTGGCGCGGAATCGCCCAAGCCTCCCTTGCGGCTTAGCCGCTAAACAACAATTTACCGTTCCATGGCGCTGAGGGCCTGCTGGATCTGGGCCACATCGGACACATTTTCCAGTGCAAAGCCCCGGTTGCTGCCGTTATAGTAATATGTTCCGCCCATGCGCTGCCAGCCGGTATGGCCAAAGAGGATGGTGGCTCTGCCGTCCCGGAAAACCGTGGTCTGGGCGGCGGGCATATTTCTGCCTTCCAGCATATCGATCCGGTTGCCTCTGGCACGAATGATCTTCTTGTTGGTAATCACATAGGCCGTCCGCTTGCGGATATAGGCCGTCCAGAGGAAGCGGCCAAAGACCATGTACAGGCCCACCGCCACAAAAGGCACGCCAAACAGCCCGAAAAACGCAGGTGCGCCGGAGGTCACCACCGTGACCAGCCAGAAAATGGCAAAACCGCACCACAAAATACTAAAGGGGATCATCAGCACATCCTGGGCCGTGACCAGATTGCCGGTGCCCGGCTTTCCTCGCCACAGAATGGATTCCCCGGCGGTCAGATAGGGTCTGGCAAAGCTAAAATCATCCATATATTCCATTTCTTAGCCCCTTTCCAATGTACCCTGTACGCCATCGTCATGGATACCGGTGATACGAACCATTTTGACTTCATTATGCAGATTCTCGCCCTGGGCATAGACTTTCACATAATTGGGGGCATGGCCGGTGAAAAATTCCCCTTCCTGCTCCTCAAAGAGGACGGCCTGGACGGAGCCCACCAGGTTTTCCCGGTAAGTGCGGCTCATTTGGTCGGCAATGGCAATAGCGGCCCGGCTGCGGGCTTCCTTGGTATCATTGCTATGCTGGCCCGGCATTTTGTCAGCCGGGGTGCCCGGACGGCGGGAATAGGGGAAAATGTGCATATCCGCAAAGCCGCATTTTTGGATAAAGGCAAGGCTCTGG
>JAZUBW010000137.1:0-3786 GCA_045638785.1 Faecousia sp. | reverse complement strand
ATCCGGCCAGGAGATCCCTCTGACCTACTCCTGCTTCGGCGTTGCGGTAGCCGGTCTGATGTATTTTGTGCTGGCATGGTTCTTTAAGATCTTTGGCACCGGCAAAGTCATGCGCTTCTTCCCGCCCATCGTCACGGGCCCCGTGATCATCGCCATCGGCCTGACCCTGTCCGGCACCGCCATCCAGAGCTGCTCTGCCAACTGGCTGGTTGCCCTGGTGGCCATCGCCGTTGTGGTCATCTGCAACATTTGGGGCAAGGGCATGATCAAGATCGTTCCCATTCTGCTGGGCGTAGTGACATCCTATGTAGTGGCCATGGTGGCAGATCCCGCTGCCCGTCAGACCGTGGCCGCCACCGTGGCCGAGGCTCCCTGGCTGGGTCTGCCCATTATCTGGAAAAACACCGCCCTGTCCATTTTCGGCAAGGATCTGGATGTGAGCATGCTGATCACCGCCGTCATCACCATCGCCCCCATTTCCCTGGCCACCATCGTGGAGCATGTAGGCGATATGTGCGCCATCTCCTCCACTGTGGGCAAGAATTATGTGGAAGACCCCGGCCTGCACCGGACGCTGATCGGTGACGGTCTGGCCACCACCATTTCCGCCCTCTTCGGCGGTCCCGCCAATACCACCTACGGTGAAAACACCGGCGTGCTGGCTCTGTCCAAGGTTTATGATCCCATGGTGGTGCGGCTGGCCGCTGTGTTTGCCATCATGCTTTCCTTCTGCCCCAAGTTCGCTGCCCTGATCGTGGCCATGCCCGGCGCCACCATGGGCGGTGTCAGCCTGGTGCTGTACGGCATGATCTCCGCCGTGGGCGTGCGTAACGTGGTGGAGAATCAGGTTGACTTCACCAAGAGCCGCAACGTGCTGATCGCAGCCCTGATCCTGGTGCTGGCCATCGGCCTGAAGTACGGCACCGGCGATGTGGGCGGCATCACCTTCATGGTGGGCAACGTCAACATCATGCTCTCCGGTCTTGCCATCGCAGCCCTGGTGGGCATCGCCATGAACGCCATCCTGCCCGGCAAGGACTACGAGTTCAGCGGCAAAGAATAACCATCCCCTCAAACTGCGGCGGGAGGCACCAATGTGCCTGCCGCTTCTTTTTATTTCTCTCTGCTGCGGAAGTCCTCGTCCACCCGGCGCTTCCACTCCGCGCCCATGGGGCGATTGGCCCGGACGCTGCAGACCGCCTCACTCATAGCCTCGTAGATCACCGCAGTGCCCCGGCGGTCGGCGTGGTAATTTGCCGCCCGGTCTGCCCGGATGCCAAAGCGGGCTGCCTCCTTGGCCGCATCGATGTTGGCCCCCAGGAAGATGAACTCCCATCCGTACAGTGCCTTCTGCCGCTCGATGAGCGCCTTCAGACGGGGGTAATTGTACTCCCGGCTGGCGTTTTCCATGCCGTCGGTGGTGATGACGAAAATGGTCTTTTCGGGACGGTCCTCCTCCCGGGCGTACTTGTGGACATTGCCGATGTGGTGGATGGCCCGGCCCACGGCATCCAGCAGGGCGGTGCAGCCCCGGACATAATAGTCCCGGTCCGTCATGGGCTCGATGCGACGGATGTCCACCCGGTCATGGATCACTTCGCTGACGTTGTCAAACAGCACCGTGGACGCAAAAGCCTCGCCGGGTTCCTTCTTCTGCTTTTCGATCATGGCGTTAAAGCCGCCGATGGTGTCGCCCTCCAGGCCCGCCATGGAGCCGCTGCGATCCAGGATAAATACGATCTCGGTCAAATTCTTCTTCATAATAAAACCTCCTATCATGCGCTGTCATTGCGAACCAGCGCGCACGCTGGTGTGGCAATCCCCAAAACCAAGGGAACCACTTGCTTACACCCACATTATAGGAGGTTTTCTATTTTATTTGGTCAACTGCCAGTGGACGTTTTCGCCATCATAAGCATTTGATGGTTAAACGAATATTCCACTTTCGGTATTCAAGCGAAGTTTTATCGGTTCCTATCCGCTCAAGCAATCTAGCAATTGAACAAAGAAAACCACGCTATATTTACGTACTGCAATGCGAGATAGCGTGGTTTTCTTTATCCTGAACCCAGCAACGGCTGGTCGAACTCATACAGCACCATATTGATCTGCACCACATCGAAGATCCTATTCTCGATGTGATACTGAATGATCAGGTCAAACACGCTGCTGTTGGTCAGCGTATACCCCGCCCGGCCGATGAGGTCCTTCGTCTGCACCAGATCCAGCTCCAACGCCAGGGCCAGCGCCACCGCCACAGGCTTGGTGACGGCCGCCTTGGGATCGTTGACCAGCTTGGAAAAATGCTGTTTGGAAATGTTGGCCTTCTTGTAGATCGCAGAATTTTTCTGTCCCCGCTTGGCAATCAGCTCCAGCAGCGTTTCCATAAACCCCGCATCCTTCTGCTTCAAAAATCCGTCCAGATCCTTCGGCGTTGGTGCTGCACAGGGCCGGGCCATGGGGGCCGCCGCCTCGGGCCGGTTACGTGTCCGCTCCAACCGCAGCCTGGGTGCCGCTTCAGCCCTAAAAAGCGCTTTCTCACAGGGCTCTATGTAGTGCTGCTCGATGTATTGGGCCACCTGGGGAAACCGGCTGGCCCCTTTTGTCACGGCATCGTCCCGCAGCTTCGTTATGTCGTTTCGAATGATCTCAAAGGGCATGCTCGTTCCTCCCTTGTTTCCTGGCGGCAAAGCTGCCGCTTCAAGCCTGCATCTGATAGGCTTCCACGATATACCGGCCAAACAGACGCCCCAATTCCAGCTCGCTGGCGGCATCATAGTGCCCCAGGTCCGGGTCACCCACCGGCTCGTGCATCGTGGTCAGCCCCGCATCGATGGTAGAAAAATACAGGTTCATCGGCGACAACGCCGCAAAGCGCTCCTTGGCGGCATTGATCGCAGGATAGGCCGGCAGACAGTAGGGGCTGTCGGAAATGCCTGCATCGATGAAATAGATGCCTCCTGCCCGGGCGTAAGCCGCCAGGTCTTCCCGCAGGAAGGCCGCAAAAGCCGTCTGATTGTCAAAATAGTGGGATGCTTTGAAATCCGTGGTGTCCGATTCCCCCTGCATCCAGCAAATGGCACCGATTTGGGCATCGTAATTTCTGGAAATCAGATACTCCATGTAGGTCTGGACGAAGGTCATGCAGGCCTCGTAGATCGAGCCACGCTGCCCGGCGCAGAGCCAGTGATGATGCAGCGAATACCCGGACATAGTGTACTTGAGGATGAAGATCCGCTCCTCCGGAAAGGCCTGCGCCAGTACCTGGGCCATGCCCAGTTCCGGGCCGAAGCAGCCCGCACCCGCACCACAGTTCAGCGTCACCGGCACAAAAGCGCCCTGGCTCGTGTACTTGTGGTCGTCCATGCAAAAGTTGATCCAAACGGAGGAAAAACCCTCCCGGAAGCGGGCATATTCCTTTGGCTCCACATTCTCCTGCAGATAGGATGTCAGCGAGCAGCCGGTGGCGTTGCTCTGCCCCAGCAGCACGACCACCTTTGCCGTCTGCCCCTGGCCGTCAGGCAAGGTGTCCGCAATCGGAAACTCCAGGCCCATGTTCAACCACGCCGTGGTGTCCACCGGCTCTTCCACATCCCCTGGGGCCGCACAGCCGCAAAGCAGCATTGCGCACAGTACCCACGCAAATATCCGTTTCCTGATCACCTGTATCCCGCCATTCCTGTCGTTTCTCTTTCTTGAATCCATTATACCACGCAGACGACAAAAAGCAAGATACGAACAAGCCCCAAACATCCCGCGCCTTCGAAACCCGCCCGCCTATCGCCC
>JAZUBW010000136.1:0-23447 GCA_045638785.1 Faecousia sp. | reverse complement strand
TCCTTGGCTCACAGAACGACATGGCTACGATCCGACTTTGTAGGTGGTGGTCAGAGCACCGGCGGCCAGAGAGCCGTGAACAGTACCTGCAGCACCTGCCTCGGACTGCATCTCAACGACCTTAACAGTGTCGCCAAAGATGTTCTTACGACCGGCAGCAGCCCACTGGTCGACGTTGTCAGCCATGGGGGAGGAAGGGGTGATGGGGTAGATGCCAGCTACTTCAGTAAATGCGTAGCTAACGTGGGCGGCAGCGGTATTGCCGTCCATAGTCTTAAATTTTCTTGCCAAAATGAATTACCTCCTAAAGTATTCAAATTTTGTCCCGTATATCATAACACTTTAATTTCAATTTGTAAAGTCATAAAGGCCCACCTTTCGAGGAAAAATGTGCATAAAAAAGTAAAATCCATTAGCCCTACATACAAATTGGGATTTATCGCTCCAATAACGGAAAAACTCTACGCCCGCCACCGGTCGGTGGCGGGCGTTTGTGGAATTACGTTCTCTTCCGTTTTGTCAGCAGCACAGCGCCGCCCAAGCTGCTGAGGGCCAGCCCCGCAGCCATAATGATCGCCGGATCGCCGGTCTTGGAAATGCCCCAGTATATCTGTATCTGGTCCTTAAAGCCTTGCAGAAGATACCGTGCCGCATCCGAATCTTCTTCCGTAAGCACAATGGAGTACACCAAATCCGGGAAAAGCTGCATGGAATCAGGGTAATCATCGTTGGCCATTGCACCGGGGAAATACTTGATCACTCTTTCCAGTATGTCTGTATCTTGCTGCGCAACCGTGCGAATGAACCCGACCGGGTCGGCAAAGAAGTATTCTCCGAGATAGTAAGAATCCGCCGTAGTATAAGCACCGTCCATGGTATAGGCATGCTGGAGCAGCGAAACAAGATCAGTGGGAGGATACAGCTCGTCAAATATATCATGCGGAGGAGTCCACTCGTCATCAAATACAGAATCAGCGGCAGTAGCAGGAAGTGCGCCGGAAACAAGGAATCCAATAAAACAAAGAGACACAACGAAACAACGGATAAACTTTTTCATGCTCAATCCTCCTTTTCTTTAATTGTGCTGGTTGCGATTTGCGGTATATGTATTATAACATCCCTGTGTCTTTTCGTCAAGGAAAAATGTCGGCGTAATAACGACACACTGGTTCTTCCGTTTGCGGTTTATCCTCCACCGGTGGCAGCACGTCTACTGCTTGTTCAACATGCTTGTGAATGAAAGAAACGGCAGTTGTAATTTTCTGCCGTTTACGCTATAATCATCAAAAAGGAGGCATGATTATGGCTTACGTGATTTACCGTGAAAAAACCGCGCCCATTTTGGGTGTATTATTTGATATGGACGGCGTGGTGCTGGACACAGAAAAGCTCTATGCCCGCTTCTGGGCGGAAGCTGCCCATGCCTTGGGCTATCCCATGACCTACGAGCAGGCCCTGGGTATGCGCAGCCTCAACAGCGCCGCCGGCCAGGCCAAGCTGGAAAGCTATTTCGGCCCCGGTGTATCCCGGGAAAAGATGCGGGACAAGCGGGTGGAGCTGATGGATGCTTTTGTTGCGGAAAACGGAATCGACCCCAAAGCTGGCATCCATGAACTGCTGGATACGCTGAAAGAACGGGGCATCCGCACCGCCATCGCAACTTCTTCCCCCATGCCCCGGGCAATAGCCTATCTCAGCCGCCTGGGCCTTTTGGAGAAATTCGACTGCATTTGCAGCGGCCATGATGTGAAGCAGGGAAAACCTGCGCCGGATATTTATCTGCATGCTGCCGCCTCCATTGGCCTGCCGCCGGAAAACTGCCTTGCCATCGAGGACTCCCCGGCCGGCATCGAGTCTGCATTCCGTGCCGGCTGCATGCCCGTCCTGGTTCCTGACCTGGATGGCTCCACGGACGAAATGCGTAAGATCCTCTTCGCAGAATCTGACAGCCTCTTGGAGCTTCTGCATTTGCTCTAAATTACATAGAAGGGCAGCGGCAAAACCGCTGCCCTTGTTTATCTATCCAAAAATCCGCGCCAAAGCAAATTTAAGATTGCCTTTCCCGGCAAGATAAGCTACAATATAGCAAAATGGGAGAAAAGGGGCATTTTTATGATCTGCAGTGTGCATACCCTGGGCATTATGGGCATCCAGGGCAGCGAAGTTGTGGCCGAGTGCTATGTTTCTGGCGGTCTGCCGGGCTTTGATATCGTTGGTCTGCCCGATGCGGCAGTCAAAGAGGCTCGGGACCGGGTCCGTGCTGCAGCCAAAAACAGCGGTATGACCTTCCCGACCAGCCGCATCACGGTCAATCTTGCTCCCGCCAATCAGAAAAAGACCGGCACCCACTATGACCTGCCCATCCTCATCAGCATTCTTGCTGCTGTGGGCTCTGTCCGCAAGCCCCGGGCCACCAGCGCCTTCCTGGGCGAGTTGAGCCTGGAGGGTAAGCTGCGTCCGATCAGCGGTGTGCTGCCCATGGCCATCGCCGCCAAGAAGGCCGGCATTCAGGCACTTTTCGTCCCCGCTGAAAACGCTGCAGAGGCCACATTGGCCCGTGGCCCGGCGGTCTACGGTATCCATAGTGTGCAGGAGCTGATCGCTGCGCTCAACGGTGAAACCACCCTGACCGAGGAGCCTGTTTGGATGCCGACGGCCCAGCAGTTGAACGTTCCGGATTTCAAGGATGTGATGGGCCAGGAAAATGTAAAGCGTGCCCTGGAGGTAGCGGCAGCCGGCTCCCACAATGTGCTGCTGATCGGCCCACCCGGCTCCGGTAAAAGCATGCTCAGCAAACGCCTGCCTGGTATTCTGCCGGATATGACCTGGGAGGAATCCCTGGAGGTCAGCCAGATCTACTCTGTGATGGGCATGCTGACGGCCAAAGAGCCCCTGGTGACTCAGCGGCCCTTCCGCAGCCCCCATCATACTGTCTCCAACGCAGGCCTGGCCGGCGGCGGCACCAATCCCAGACCCGGCGAAATTTCCATGGCACATAAGGGCGTCCTGTTCCTGGACGAACTGCCGGAATTCCGCAAGGATACCCTTGATTTGATGCGCCAGCCTTTGGAAGACGGCAAAGTCACCATTTCCCGCGTCATCGGTGCCGTGACGTACCCGGCAGAATTTATGCTGGTGTGCGCCATGAATCCCTGCAAATGCGGCTGGCATGGAGACCCTTCCGGTCGCTGTACCTGCTCGGAACGAGCGGTGAAAGAATACACAGGCCGCATTTCAGGCCCACTGCTGGACCGCATCGACATTGTGGTGGAAGTGCCGGCAGTGAAATTCGACGAGCTGCGGAATCGTGCAGAGGCAGAAACCTCCGCCTCCGTCAAAAAGCGGGTGGATGCAGCCCGGGAGACCCAGCATCGGCGCTTTTCCGGCGACGGCAGTATGTGCAATGCCCGCATGGGCCCGGAGGAGATGCGGAAATTCTGCGCTTTGGATGAAGCGTCTGCCAGTTTGATGAAGCAGGCCTTTGATGCCATGGGCCTTACCGCCAGAAGCTATGATCGTATTTTGAAAGTGGCCCGTACCGTGGCCGACCTGGACGGCAGCGAGAACATCCAGCCCCAGCACATCGCCGAGGCTATCCAGTACAGGGCTGTGAATTTAGGCAATCGTTAATGCATATCCGGATGATATGATATATATGTGAGGTAAGTATGAAAGAAATCTTTTTGTTGAAATTGGGCGAGATCGTCCTGAAGGGTGCCAACAAGCGCCAGTTTGAGGCCCGTCTGCGGGCCAATGTCCGCCGCAGAATGAAGTTCTACGGCAACTTTGATGTGTATCTGATGCAGTCCACCATCTATGTGGAACCTATGGATGATGCCTGCGATGTGGATGGGGCCTGGGAAGCCTGCCGCTCCATTTTCGGCGTTGTATCCCTGTGCCGCTGCCGTGCCTGCGACAAGAACCTGGATGCCATCTTCAATGCCATCGAGGAATACCTGGGCGACGATCTGGAGTCTGCCAAGAGCTTCAAGGTGGAATCTAAGCGCTCCGACAAGGCCTTCCCCATGGGCTCCATTCAGATCTCCCAGGAGATTGGCGGCCGCCTGGCCGAGGCCCATCCCAGCGTCAAGGTGGATGTGCACCATCCTGACTATACCGTTTTCGTGGAGATCCGTGACCTGGCCGCCTATGTCCACGGTCCTGCCGAGCCCGGTGCAGGTGGTCTGCCCACCGGCGCAGCCGGCCGTGCCATGTGCTTGCTGAGCGGCGGCATCGACTCTCCCGTTGCTGCCCATATGATGGGCAAGCGTGGCCTGGAGATCGAGTGCGTCCACTTCTTCTCCTATCCCTACACCTCTCAGCTGGCCAAAGACAAGGTCATTGAGCTGGCCCGCTTGGTCACCAAGTACACCGGCAAGATGACACTCAACGTGGTCTCCTTCACCGAGATCCAGGAGGCCATCCGGGACAACTGCCCCGAGGAGTTCTTCACCCTCATCATGCGCCGTTTCATGATGGAAATCTCCATGCGCATTGCCAAGAGCGATGGTTGCGGTGCCCTGATCACCGGTGAGAATCTGGGCCAGGTGGCATCCCAGACCATGGAAGCCATGACCGTCACCGGCGCTGTGGTGGATATTCCTGTGTTCATGCCACTAATCGGCTTTGACAAGGAAGAGATTGTCACCATCGCCCGCAAGATCGGCACCATGGAAACTTCCATCCTGCCTTACGAGGACTGCTGCACCGTCTTTACCCCCAGACATCCCAAGACAAAGCCCACCATCGCCCAGGTGGAAAACGCCGAGCGGAAGCTGGATCGGGAGGCCCTTATTACCCGTGCCCTGGAAACCATTGAAAGGATCAAGGTAGCCTATCATGATGATGAAAGCCTTTAATGTGATCCAGGCCCTGCAGGGCAAGAGCCTGGTTACTGCCGAAAGCCTCACCGGCGGCGGCATCGGCGCGGTGCTGACCTGCATCCCCGGTGCATCCAATGTGTTCAAGGGCGGCATCATCAGCTATACAAATGAAGTCAAGCGTGGTGTGCTGGGCGTATCCAAGCAGGACCTGGAAACCTGCGGCGCTGTGTCCGAGCCCATTGCCCGGCAGATGGCCCTGGGTGCCAGACGGGTGCTGCATGCCGATATCGCCATCTCTGTCACGGGCCTTGCCGGCCCCGCCGGTGATGCCTACGGCCATGAGATCGGTACCGTCTTCATTGGCTACGCCGATGCCAATGCTACCCGTGTCCGGGAATACCATTTTTCCGGCGACCGGGAGGATATCCGGGACCAAACCATTGAAGCGGCCCTGGAACTGATCCTGCAAAACGTATAAACAATGCCCTCCGGCACCTGCCGGAGGGCTTGTTTTTGCCCGGAGTGTACAGTCACGAAAATTCAGGCTTTTGCCGTGTGATGAAAACTTGTGTTGCTTTTAGGAAAGAATGTGGTAAAATATCAATACCAACTATTTGAACGGAGCGCATGATGAATACGATCAAAAAACTAATTATCAAATACTGGGACATCCTCAGTTATCTCTTTTTCGGCGGCCTGACCACCCTGGTCAATTTCCTGGTCTACATTCCTTGCTATAACTGGCTGGAGCTGTCTGCCACGGTCAGTAATGTGATCGCCTGGGTGGTGGCGGTGGCCTTTGCCTACCTGACCAATAAGCCCTTTGTATTCCGCAGCTATGACTGGTCCTGGAAGACCGTTGGCCCGGAACTTACGAAATTTGTTGGCTGCCGTATCGGTTCCGGTCTGCTGGAAACCGCTGCCATTTTCCTGACCGTAGACGTCCTGGGATGGAACGGAAACCTCATGAAGGTGATCCTCGCCGTGGTGGTGGTCATCCTAAATTATATCGGCAGCAAGTTGCTCGTGTTCAAAAAATAAGAAAATCGGCTGGATTTCCAGCCGATTTTTCATGCCAATCGTTTTTTTAGATACAAAATTGCCTCTCGGTAGCCCTCAATGCCATGGCCCGCAATTGTTTTGCAGCAGGCCATACCGGCGTAAGAGACCTGCCGGAAATCCTCCCGGCTCTTTACATCGGAGATATGCACCTCCACGGCGGGGATGCCAACTGCCTTCAGTGCGTCCAAAATGGCGATGGAGGTGTGGGTGTAGGCGGCGGGATTGATGACGATGCCATCGCAAACGCCGTAGGCACCCTGAATTTTGTCCACCAGATCGCCCTCATGATTGCTCTGGTATTGCCGGATCTCTACCTGTTCTTCCCGAGCCGTCCGCTCCAGCAGCGCCAGCAGATGGGCAAAGCCCCCGCTGCCGTAAACCTGCGGCTCCCGGATGCCCAGCATATTGATATTCGGGCCGTTGAGTACAAGAATTTTCATAGTATTACCTCATTTTATGTCATTGCGAGCCGGTGCGCGCACTGGCGTGGCAATCCCCAATTTCAGCAACAGCCTTTTCAAGTGCGTCGTTATTGTCTATGTGATAGTCTGCAAACCGGGCATACAGGGATGCGCGGGCAGCATACATGACCTGCAGATCGTTGCTTTGGGACAGAGGCCGACCCTCGGTAGGCAGCTTCTCCAGGTCCCGCTGCAGCCAGTAGATCGTGCCGTTTTGGTGCAGTAGGGGGTAATTTTCTTCCCTGGTCACGCAGCCACCGCCGGTGGCGATCACCAGCCCTGAACGCTTGCCCAGTTCTGCCAAAACCTGGGTCTCCAAAGTCCGAAATACCGCTTCACCATCCTCCGCGAAGATCTGGGGGATGGATTTTTTTGCAAACTTTTCGATCTCAGCATCCGCATCTACAAAGATCTTACCGGTTTTCTGCGCCAGCAAGCGCCCAATGGTGGATTTGCCGCAGCCGGGCATGCCGATGAGGACGATATTTTCCATTTCGCCCTTCAAAATGCGGTGGATCCGGGGAATTTCTCCCTCGGAAATAGAACTGCCGGTGAACCATTGTGATGCTTCCCAGGCTTGCGCCACCAGCATCCACAGGCCGTTTTCTGCCACAATGCCCCGCCTCCGGGCATCCAGCAGCAGTTTCGTCCGGGCCGGGTTGTACACCACATCCAATACGCCCTCAAGCTGCGCAAACAGCTCCAGTTCCACCGGAGAAACGCCGGTATCCGGATACATGCCTACCGGCGTGGCGTTGACCAAAATGGCGGCATCGCTGTGGCGGGAAAGGTTTTCATAGTTCTCATTGCCGCTGCGGGAGATCACCACCACCCGACCGCCCAATTCTTCCAGTACCGCCACGGCCACACTGGATGCGCCGCCGCTGCCCAGCACCAGGCATTTTTTCCCAGCAGGGGACAGGCCGCTGCGCTGCAATAAGGCTGCAAATCCAAAATAGTCGGTGTTGTGACCCAGTAGCTTGTCGCCCCGGCGAACAATGGTGTTCGCCGCCCCAAGTCGCCGGGCCTGGGGGGTCACCTCGTCCAGAAAGGCCATGACAGTCTGCTTGTAGGGCATGGTGACATTCAGTCCCGTAAAGTCGCCGTGGCGAAGAAAATGTGCCAATTCTTCCGGCTCTTTCTCGAAAAGATCATAGGAATAGTCCCCCAAATGGCTGTGGATCTGGGGGGAATAGCTGTGGCCTAACTTACGGCCCAGCAAACCGCATTTCATTTATACCACCTCGGTGTAACTGCCCAGGTAGGCAAAGTCCTGGCAAAGATCGTCCAATTCACAGATCAGCTGCACAAATTCGTCGGAATAGACGGAGGTCTGCAGATCAAAGTAGAACATGCCCCGGAAATTCTCCTTGGCAATGGATCTGGACTCCAGCCGCACCACATTGATGCCCAGGGTGTAGAGCCGTGCTAGCACCTTGTACAGGGCTCCAGGATGGTCCGACAGGGCCATGCGGATGCTGCTGCGATCGGCACCGGGGTAAATCTCCAACTGCCGGCTGATGCAGAGATACTGGCTTTGATCCGAAAGCCGGAAACTGCGGACGATAAAGAGCTTCTTATGATCCAGGGCGTCATAAATCTGCTTCACATTGCCCTCAAGAGGCAGCACGCCATAGCGGCAGAGCCCCTGATAAACGGCGGACAGCACGCCGTCCATATCCTTAAAGGGAAGCACGGAGCAGCTGCCGAACAGCTTTTGGCAAACCATGCGGCCGTTATCGCCGTCACTTCCCATGCAGGCAACAGCACCGTCCCGGGGCAGCAGCTTGGGGGTGTGAGCCATGGCCTCGTTGATGCGGCTGTACAGCTCTGTCCGGGCGGCGTTGCGCTTGGACTGGTAGCCCCGGCTCAGCTCAAAGAGCATGGAGTAAAGTACCTGGGTGTAGTTTTCCATATCGGGACCTGCCTTTTGGGCCACATCCAGCAGCTTTTGCGCTTCCCGGGCAGGCACAAATATAGGCAGACCGTTTTCTTTTTTATAGTCAGCGATCCGGGCCGATACTTCCATACGCTGCACAAACAGCCGTACCAGCTCGTCATCGATCTTGTCGATCTCCAAACGCAGTTCGTTCAGATCCACTCAGATACCTCCTAACATCAAATCAAACAGGGCAACGGCAGCAGCCGCTTCCACCACCGGCACCGCCCGGGGCACGATACAGGGATCGTGTCGCCCTTTGATCTCGATGGTCACTTCTTTCATTGTTTTCAAATTCACGCTCCGCTGCGGCTTTGCGATGGACGGCGTGGGCTTGAAACCCACCTGGAAGATCAGGGGCATTCCCGTGGTGATACCGCCCAGGATGCCGCCGGCACAGTTGGAATCCAGGACTGCCTTGCCGTCTTCCATGGAATATTCGTCGTTATAAAGGCTTCCTACCATGTCAACCGAAACCGCATCGTGGCCAAACCGCAGTTCTTTGACGGCCGGGATGGCATAGATGGCCTGGGACAGATGACTTTCCACACCGCCGAACAGTTCAGCACCAATGCCCACCGGCAGACCCACAACAGCGCATTCAACTACACCGCCGGTGCTGTCGCCTTCCTCCTTCAGTTCGGCAATGGCTTCCTGCATTTTTGTGCCGACAGTCGGGTCGATGGTAGGGAAGTCCACGCCGACCTGGTCGATCTCCGGACACAGATCATCGAAATAGGGATCGCTGTGACAGCCAATGCCAAGGCTCAAAATATGGCCGCCAACACATACGCCTTTATTTTCCAGCCATTGCTTGCAAAGTCCGCCTGCGATGCACATGGGGGCGGTCATCCGGCCGGAGAAAGGACCGCCGCCGGACATATCGAAGTCCAGGCCGTACTTCATCCAGGCGGTAAAATCGGCGTGCCCCGGCCGAGGAATGTATTTCAGCTCCTCATAGTCAGAGGAACGGACATTTTGATTGTAGATCACAGCATGGATGGGCTCGCCGTTGGTAACGCCATCTGCGATGCCGCTTTCAAAATGGGGCTTATCTGCTTCTTTGCGGGTCGTGGACCAAAGGTTCTGGCCCGGTGCCCGGCGGTTCAGGAATTGTTGCAATTTCTCAAGATCCACAGGCAGTCCGGCGGGAATACCCTCCAATGTCATGCCGATGGAAGGGCCATGGGAGGTGCCGAAAATGGTAAGTTTTAAGTTCTCTCCAAATGTAGATGGCATAGACGCCTCCTAAAGTATGCTGTCATTGCGAACCGGTGACATCGGTCACTGGTGTGGCAATCTCCCCAAGTGTACAGATTGGTGTCCTATTTAGGGGATTCCCACGCCAGTTTGCGAACTGGCTCGGAATGACATAATTTCTTGTAATCCTCCCAAAAACCGGGATAAGATTTTTTTACACATTCTGCGCCCAAAATGGTTACCGGCTCTTTGCAGACCGTGGCTGCAATGGCTGCGGCCATGGCGATGCGATGGTCGCCGAAACTGTCTACAGTGCCGCCGGACAGCCCGGTGCCATGGACGGTGAGGTTGTTTTCAGTTGCCTCGGCCTTGCCTCCCAAGGCTTCGATCATGGAGAGGACGGACGCCACTCGGTCCGATTCTTTCAGCCGCAACCGGCGAATATCCGTAAAGGTAGCACCCTTTTTTGCCGCAGCCACGACCGCCAAAATTGGCACCAAATCCGGAATGTCGGCGCAGGAAATGGTTGCATTTTCTGCCAATTTTGGCAATAAAGAAACAATTTCACAATCTCCCTGAGGAGATGTTTCACTCAAATTCGTGACGGAAATGCTGCTGCCCAGGGCATTGGCTGCCAGCCAAAAGGCAGCGCTGCTCCAATCGCCCTCCACTTCCATCCGCTCCGGGCATCCGTCTTTGAACAGGTCCAGAACATACCGGGTCATTTGGATATAAGGCTTGGATTCTACATTGCCTGTGATCTCCAAGCTGGTTTCGCCTTCAATCAGTGGCAGCGCCATCATAAGCCCGGAAATAAACTGGCTGGAAACACTGCCGTCAATATGGTATGCCCCCGGGCGTAGCTGCCCGCTGCAACGGATCATATTCTCTGCCGGGCGGGAAAGGGTGCAGCCCATCCGCTCCATTTCCTCCCACAGGGGAGAAAGGGGACGCTGCGGCAGCCGGCCTTCCATTTCGAAGATAGTATCGATACCTGACGCACCCACAATGGGCAGTAAAAACCGCAGGGTGGAGCCGCTTTCATGGCAGTTGATGTATACTGCATCCGGACCGCAATCCCCCTCGCATTGATAGGGGCAAATATCGTAGCCGTAATCCGTCCGTACCACAGCATGGCAAATCCGGTTCAAACCTTCTGCCGTGGCGGCTATATCCTCGTTGATCTGGGGACAGATCAGGTCGGAGCATGTCTTGGCAAAGGCAGCACAGATCAGCAATCTGTGGGCCATGGACTTGGAGGGCGGTGTGGTAACTGTGCCGGAAAGCTTAACCGGCAGCAAGGTCATATCCATTTACATACCTTCTTCAAGTAAGGTTTTCAGTTCTCCTACAGTGGTGGGCACAATCCGGCAATCGCCAATGGCATTGGGGACGATCAGTTTCACAAGATCGCCGCTACGCTTCTTGTCGGAAAGGGCCGCTTCCCACAGTTTCTCAGCAGGTGCCTCCGTGGTGGTAGGCAGACCGAATTTCTCCAAAAGGGCGATGATGCGATCCGCATCCGGGCATTTGGCGGCCCGGCAGATTATGGCCATACCGATGGCCACAGCCTTGCCGTGGGAAATTGCATAGTTGCTGCATTTTTCAATGGCATGGCCCACAGTATGACCCAAATTCAGCAGCATCCGCTGTCCGTGATCAAATTCATCCCCGGTTACCACATTTCGTTTGTGTTCAACACACCGGGCAATGACCGCATCCCGGTCAAAATCCATCCCATTTTGTTCCAGCAACCGGAACAGTTCCGGGTCGAACAGCACCGCATATTTGATGACCTCTGCGCAGCCATCCCGAAACACATCTTTCGGTAGGGTGCTTAAAACATCCGTATCGCAGATGACTGCGGCAGGCTGATAAAATGCGCCGCAGAGATTTTTTCCGGCATCCAGGTCGATGCCGGTTTTGCCGCCCACGGAAGAATCCACCATGGCCAGCAGGGAAGTGGGTGCCTGAATGTAGGGAATGCCCCGCAGATAGGTGGCGGCGGCAAAGCCTGCCAGATCACCCACCACACCGCCGCCAAGGGCGATGATGCAATCGCTGCGGGTCAGACCGTTTTCTGCCAGATATTCCAGAATGCCCAGATAGGTAAGGCCATTTTTCTGTTCCTCACCAGGTTTCAGCACAAACGGACAAACTGCAAAATCTGCTTCCTGCAATTTGGTTTGCAGTTGTTCGCCATATAATGGCCACACATTTTCGTCTGTAATGATGCACAATTTTCTTGCTTTTGTCAGCAATCGTATTTCTTCCGGCAGGGTGCTGATGATATCACTACCGATGGTGACCGTATAGTTTCGGGAAGCGGATATTTCGATCCGGGTCATACCATCGCCTCCCGGATTTTGGAGATTCGCTGGGACAGCTCGCCGAATTGCTCCGGTGTCAGACTTTGAGCACCGTCGCAAAGGGCCTTGGCAGGATCGCTGTGGACCTCCACCATAATGCCGTCTGCGCCAGCCGCCGTTGCGGCCAGGGCCATGGGCGGCACAAGTCTTGCAGCGCCGGTTCCGTGGCTGGGATCGACAATCACCGGCAGATGGCTCAGTTCCCGCAGCGCAGGCACGGCCGAAAGATCCAAAGTGTTTCGTGTGTGGGTTTCAAAGGTGCGGATGCCACGCTCACAGAGGATAATGCTGGTATTACCTTCCTGCATAATGTATTCGGCGCTCATCAGCAGCTCCTGCAGGGTGCAGGACAGGCCACGCTTCAAAAGCACCGGCTTACCCAACCGTCCAACTTCTTTCAGAAGCTCAAAATTCTGCATGTTGCGGGCGCCGATCTGAATGAGATCCACATCCGCAAACAGCTCCAGATGGTGAATGTTCATTAATTCCGAGCATATGGGCAGACCGGAAACCTGACGGGCTGTCTTCAGAAGAGCCAAACCTTCCGCACCCATGCCCTGAAAATGGTAGGGAGAGGTACGGGGCTTGAAAGCGCCACCCCGCAGGATGGCAGCGCCGGCCTTTTTTACGGCCTGTGCCACAGCGATGATCTGCTCTTCCGATTCCACGCTGCAGGGGCCTGCGATCAGCGCAAAATGACCGCCGCCGATCTTTGACTGCCCCACCTGCACCACCGTATCATTGGGGTGAAACTTTCGGTTGACCTGTTTGAAGGGCTCCGATACCTGGCGAACGCATTCGACGATCTCCATGGAAGCCAGCAGCTGCAGATCCACCCGGCTCACATCGCCAACAAGGCCCAAAACCGTGGCGCCATTGCCGGGATAGGTATGGACCTGCAGGCCCATACCGGTGAGCCAGTTTGCCAGTAATGCGGTTTGCTCTGCTGTGGTGCCTGCTTTGAGTACTGCGATCATAGACTCATCTCCTGAAAAAAACGACGCTGCACGAATGCTCCTTCGTGCAGCGCCGGATCATGGTGTAGTTACGCCGTCAAAAAGAACGGCGCTGACAAGAATCAGGTTTATTGTACCATATTTATGCCTGATTCGCAAGTGGAAACCCTTAGTCAATGGTAAATTCCTGATAGGTAACGAACTGACCGTCAAAATAGAGGGTCAATGTATAGCTGCCGGGCACCTCCGGCAGGTAGGGCAGTGTCAGACAGCAATTGCCGTCCTGCCACATGCCGTCCCAAATCATGGTTGCGCTGTTCATGTGCAGCGGCCGTCCATAGGCGTTGTGGATCACAAACTGCACCAGTACAGCATCTTCGGAAGCTTGAACCTCTGTGCCGGTTTGCAGCAAAATGGCTGCTGTTTCCCCGAAGGTGAAGCTGATTCGGTAATTTTCCTGCAAATATTCTGCCCAATCCCGGACATCGTCAGTAGGATTCAGACACATGATACTGCCGAGTTCCGCAGCTTCTAACCCAAAACCAGTGAAGAAGACGACATCCGAGGTGGTGTAGCTGTACTGATTCTGCAGGATATCGCCGCCGGATCTGGCAACGAATTCGAAACCGTAGGTACTGCCCGGCAGCAGCATCAGCAAAAGCTCGTTCTTTTCCGTTGCCAGCTGAATGGGCTCACTGCCGTCAATGCTGACGGAAATCAGCCAGGACAGGGGTGCAGGACCGATATGATCCCAGGTCACCAGCAGTGCCATCTCATCGGTGATGGTGCAGGTGAAGTTTTCGATGGTGATGGGATTGGCGGCGATGCGGGTGGTGACACTGCGATTCATATCCACTGCCGTGACTTCCACAGTGCAGGGATGCTCGTGGGACAGCTCCGTAAAGGTATAGCTGCACTGGTCGGTGGTGACGGTAACATCATAGCCGGCATCGTTATAGCATCGTACGCGCCACTGCTGTACAGTGCCGTTATCCGGCTGCTGCCACTGAGCGGTCAGACTGCCGTTACCGCAGGCGGTGATGGCCAGGTTCTTTGCGCAGAGAATGTTGGTGGCCTGGAAGGTGACCTGGGTGACACCATCCATGTACAGCTGCGTCTGGGGCTGAAGGGTAAAGGTGTATGCCAGGCCTTCCGTCAATCCATAAATGGTGGTGTTGCGGCCGGTGAAAAGCTGGGACTGTTCCGGGATACCTTCGGCACTGTAGCGTACGATCCAGTTTCCGGGGTTGGGACCGTCCACGGTGAAATTCAGAGTTACCGAGCAATCCTCCGGACCGACGGAGGCAATAAAGCTGAGGATCGTGGTTTGCTCCGGGGTGGTAAAGGTATCGGTGATATGTCCGATGACCCGATGATTTTCCTTTGCCTGCACCCGGACGGTATAGCGGGTGCTGGGTTTCAAGCCTTCAAAACAGGCGATGCCGTTGACCAGGTCAGACTCCTGCGCATTGCCGTAGCTGTCGCTGCAGGTGATCTGAAGTAGACTTTCGTCGGCATCGGTAACGATCCGTACGGTCACGGTTTCCAGGGTGTTTTCCAGCACCATGGATTCCACACGGAGGGTGTAAATATTGTCGTAATAGTGCTTGCCGCAGCTAAACAGCGCAATGGCCACCAAAATCAGCAGCGCCGAAATCAGGATCCACTTGGGGAATTTGAATTTCTTTTTTGGTTTTTCCTCCTGCGCTTCTTCCGGTGTGGGCGTTTCTGCTGCGATTTCTTCCGTGGCGGCAGGGGAAGCAGGCGCGACTTCACTTTCTGCCGTATCCGCCTGGGGATGTT
This sequence comes from Faecousia sp., assembly GCA_045638785.1. Classification (GTDB taxonomy): domain Bacteria; phylum Bacillota; class Clostridia; order Oscillospirales; family Oscillospiraceae; genus Faecousia. The sequence continues at coordinate 8,834 of JAZUBW010000136.1, read as the reverse complement.
CCTCTGCTTCCACCGCAGGTTCTTCGGCCTGTGTATCGGCAGCAAAGATGGCCATTTCCGTTATGTCCGGGATCATCGGCGGCGTAGGCGGTTCATGGGCGATCAGATTATCTGCCTGAATCAGCATCGCCTCCAGGTCGTACTCCTCTTCTTCCGGATCTTCATCTTTGCCTTCTTCGGCAAGCACATCGGGCTCGTCCGCATCTTCAGCAGGTGCTTCTGCCATTTCTTCCGCAACCGCAGTATCCTCGCCTACCTGATCTTCGGTATCGATGATTTCTGCTGCATCTTCGGCTTCGGCAGTTTCTGCTGCCTCCTCGGCTTCCAGCAGGGCGATTTCTGCCAGCAACTGCTCGGGATCAGCCTCAGGCAGGAAGTCTTCCACTTCCTCTTCCTCCTCTTCTTCCGGAAGTTCCGGGACGGGAGGGACAATGGGCGTTTCAGGTGCGCCGAACTGTTGCATGTAGCTCATCAGTGCCTGGGCAAACTGGGTGGGATCCTGCCAGCGCTGGGAAGGATCGCTATGACAGGCCTTGACAAGGATCTCGGCCATCTCATAGTCAGCATACAAGGGGGCGGGCAGCTTCTCTGCCGGTGCGGCACCATCAAAGGGCAGTGTGCCGCCGTTGTATGCCTGGTAGAGCATCATACCCAAAGCGTAAACATCTACTGTGGGATTGAGAACTGCGAAATCATCGAAAAGCTCCGGTGCGGTGTAGCTGCTGCGGTACTTGTCCGGCAGGCAGGCATAGCTCAAAGAGGGGAGGGCAATAAAGCCCACATCGCCTATGCGGCAGCCCTGCTCCGGGTCATAATAGACGTTGCCGGGCTTTAAGTCTGCATAAAGCATACCGGCCCGACGGCAGGCGGCCAATGCGGCGCAAAGATCCAAACCCATGTGAAGAATATCCGCATGGGTCAGCGTGTCACTTTTCAGCGCGCTGTCCAAAGATTGCTTATAAGTACCCAGCAGGCAAACGTAGTAACCAACACCGTCTTCCATAGGACACAGATCATAGTCGAGATAGGCGGTAAACCCTTCCTGCTGGCTCAGTTTCTGCAACAGTTCTGCCTGACGGATCAGATCCTTAGCCAGTTTTTTGAAATAGGCCAGTGCAGCCTGCTCATCCGCCAGGGCGCCGGTCAGCAGCAGGGCATCCAGCTTGCTCTTCGACGCAGGGATGGAGATCACTTTTAGAATATAGTCTTCTTCCGAATCCCGGCGGGTGGCCCGATAGCATCGCACACCGTCATGGCAGCTGAGCATTTCTTCCAGGGCATAGCCGTAGAGCATGGGAAGATCAAAATTTGGGGATGTCAATTCCATCGCCTCCAAAATAAATACGTTCACAATAATCATACTGGAAAAAACAGCAAATTGCAACAGCGAACTTTCGGGGAATTTTCTGTATTTTCGCCTGCGGGAAGGAAAATAAAGGGACTGTACACCACCGCTTTTTCTTTCGGGCTTTTACATAAAATTTTACTTTTTGTTGTTGTTTTATGTCTGCAAAGATGTTATAATAACTCCAATCGTTATTTGTTCTCAAGGAGGTCTATCGATGAACAAGATCGTATGTAATCTCTGCGGAACCTCTTATCCGGACACCGCTTCTCAGTGTCCGATCTGCGGCACCGCAAAGACGGATACCAATAAGTCTACCGCCGGCAGTGAGGGCGGCTACGCCTATGTAAAGGGCGGCAGATTTTCTAAGTCCAATGTGCGCAAGCGTAATGCCGGTCAGAAGGATCTGCCCCGCGTGGTGGCCCCTGTCAAGAAGCAGGATGCACCGGACGCAAAGCCTGTGAAGAAGGCTGAGCCTGTGCAGAAGAAGGCAGAACCTGCACAGAAGAAGGCGGCAGCCCCCAAGAGCGAGGAAAAGGAAAGCAAGGGCATCAATCTCATTTTGGTGCTGATCGCCATGCTGCTGGTGCTGGCCATCATCGCTGTCTGTGTCTATATTGTCAATGAGTATATTTTGGGCGATGTGCCGGTGGGCCCCAACACCGGAACGAACCCGCCTACCACCACTTTGGCAGACCGTGGCCCCTGTACCGGCCTGAGCCTGGCTGTTTCCAGCTACACCTTTACCACCGCCGGCGAGACCTTCATGATCTCTCCTAAGACCATCCCGGAAAACACCACCGATACCTTCCGCTATGAATCCAGCGATCCTCTGGTTGCCACCGTCACGGAAAAGGGCGTTGTCACGGCAGTTGCCGATGGCACCGCAACCATCTTCGTCCACTGCGGTAATCAGATGGCACAGTTTGTTGCCACCTGCGAGGTGGGCGTAGAGCCCGGCACCCAGCCCACAGAGCCCTCTGTTCCCGATGTTGTGCTGGAACTGAACCGGACGGAGTTTACTCTCACCGGCTATGGCGCCACCCATAAGCTGTATGACGGCGAACTGGATGTAACCACTATCGCATGGACCAGCAGCGATGAGTCTGTCGCAACGGTCAAGGACGGCGTCGTTATGGCTGTTGGTAACGGCAACGCTGTCATCACCGCCGAATATATGGGCCAGACCGTTACCTGTTCTGTCAGTTGCACCGATGTGGTCATCAGCAATTACGAGCTGCGGACCATCTATGGCAGCGGCGAAGACTTCACCATCTCCGTTGGCGATACCATCGAACTGTACCTGGTCGATAATGCCACCGGCCTGCGGGTTCAGGCAGAGAACGTGAGCTTTACTCTCAGCAAGGACGGCGTGATCACCATCAATGAAAATGGCAAGATCACCGCAATCGCCTCCGGCAGAGTCATTGTTACCGTTACCTATGGTGACCTGACCTTCAAGTCCACTGTCCGTGTTGCCAAGTAAATGAAAGAAACCTCCGGCTGAAACCGGAGGTTTTTTCTTATTCGTCGCCCATGCACAGCCGGCTTCTGCGGAAGAAGAAGCTGGCACACCAAAGACCGCAAAGGGCGATCACCACATAGATGATCCGACTGACCAGACTCATGGCGCCAAAGAGCCATGCCACCAGATCGAATCGAAACAGGCCCACAAGACCCCAGTTGACGCAGCCGACGATGCTTAGGATCAATGCCAGAATGTCCATAGAAAGGGTTACCTCCTTTTTTAGCTGGAATATTTGTAGATTTCCCACAAAATTGAGAACTATACTTCTGCATTGACCTTTTTTCGTTTTATGCTATAATATTTCAGATAACCCTAAAATTTAAGAAAGGCGTGTTATTTATGAAGATTTTTGGTTCTACTGATATTCTGATGCCTGCCTCTGCGGATATGCACCGCTGGGCCGTCATCGCCTGCGACCAGTTCACCTCCGATACTGCTTACTGGCAGAGAGTTGCCGACACCGTCGGTGACAGCGAGTCCACCCTGCATATGATTCTGCCCGAGGCCCACCTGGGTGCTGCCGACGAGGCCGCTATCGTTAAGGAAATCAATGCTACCATGGACAAGTACCTTGCAAACAATGTGTTTACCACCTATGCCAACTCCTACATCTACGTCGAGCGTACCCTGCTCAACGGTTCTGTCCGTCCCGGCCTGATCGGCGCTGTGGATCTGGAGCAGTACAACTACAACCTGGGCTCCACCTCCGCCATCCGTGCCACCGAGAAGACCGTCCTGGAGCGTATTCCTCCCCGTCAGCGTGTCCGTAAGGATGCCGGCATCGAGTTCCCCCATGTTCTGATGCTGTGTGACGACGACAAGAAGCAGCTGCTGGAGCCTATCGCTGCCATCAAGAACGAGCTGACCAAGCTCTATGACTTCGACCTGATGGAAGGTGGCGGCCATATCGTCGGCTGGCTGGTCCAGGGTCAGGTTGCTGCTGACTTTGATGCCCGCCTGGAGGCCTACATTGCTTCCGTTCCCGCTAAGTACGCTGACCTGAACGGCGCTCCCGTGACTCTGGCTGTTGGCGACGGCAACCACTCCCTGGCCACCGCCAAGAGCTGCTACGAGGCTCTGAAGGCTGCTAACCCCGGTGTGGACCTGACGGGTCATCCCGCCCGTTTCGCTCTGGTGGAGCTGGAGAACATCCATGATGATTCCCAGGTCTTTGAGCCCATCCACCGCATCCTGTTCGGTGTTGACGGCAAGAAGCTGCTGAACGATCTGCAGGCTGTTTGCGCTGCCGACGGCTTTGCTGTTGAGTATATCATGGGCGCTGAGCGTGGCACCCTGTACCTGGATAAGGCCAAGGGCGAGCTGGCTGTTGCTGTGCTGCAGGAGTTCCTGGATAAGTGGATGGTGGAGAATCCCTGCGAGATCGACTATATCCACGGTGACGAAGTGGTTGTTGAACTGGGCCAGAAGGAAAATGCTGTTGGCTTCCTGCTGCCCGGTATGGAGAAGCATCAGCTGTTCCGTGGCGTCATCTCCGGTGGCGTTCTGCCCAGAAAGACTTTCTCCATGGGCCACGACCGTGAAAAGAGATACTACCTGGAAGGCAGAAAGATCAAATGACAACTCTCTACGAAGGCGCATTTGCCAAACTCAATTTGACGCTAGATGTGCTGGATAAGCGACCCGACGGCTACCATGACCTCAAGAGCGTCATGCAGACCATTTCTCTGCGGGACGATATCGAGATCGATGTAGGCACCGGCGAGCCCTGGAGTCTGCTGTGCAGCGTTGACGGCATTCCCACCGACGAAACGAACCTTGCCTGGAAGGCAGCAAAGCTGTTCTTTGACACCATCGGCAAGGATCCCGACGGCCTGCAGATCCGCATTCTCAAGCGCATCCCCGTGCAGGCAGGCCTGGGCGGCGGCAGCGCCGATGCGGCTGCTGTGCTGCGTGCGCTGAATAAGCACTACGGCGCTCCCTTGTCCCTGCCTGCCTTGGCAGAACTTGGTGCGAGTGTCGGTAGTGATGTGCCCTTCTGTGTCCTCTGTGGTACTGCTGTGGTGGAAGGCAAGGGTGACCGTATCCGCAAGCTGCCGGATATGCCCGACTGCATTTTCGTCATTTGCAAGCCGGAATTCGGCGTTTCTACTGCGGAACTGTATGAGAAGATCGACGGCAGAGCCATTGCCAACCGACCCAATCACCAGGCGATGGAAACTGCAATACTTGGTGAGGATCTGCTGGGCGTGGTCAATAACATCTGCAATGTCTTTGACCCCATCGTCACCGAAGAACACCTGGAGCTGAACTACATCAAGTCCGTCATGAACAGCTATGACGGCGTGGGCATGCAGATGACCGGCTCCGGCTCTGCAGTGTACTGCATCGTCAAGGAGTTCGAGGCTGCAGCTGTGATCTGTAATATGCTGAAGGAAAGCTATCCCAATATGTATATTGCCAAACCTGTATAATCTTTCCGAAAACCGTCCATACTGGAAGTAATTTCAGTATGGACGGTGTTTTTATGCGTTTTTTGATCAAACTAGTCGTATTTGCTGTGGTAGCATCCTGCCTGCTGGAGGGCTGGAGCTTGGGCCGTGACCATCAGAAACTGACCGATGACCTGATCCGGCTGCATGTGGTAGCCGCTTCGGATACTGCGGAAGATCAGCAGACCAAACTGCAGGTCCGGGATGCGGTGGTGTGCTTTGTGGATCAAGCCATGAAGCATGTGATGACACCCCAGGAGGCAAAAACCTGGATTGAATCCAACATTCCGCAGATCCAGCAGGCAGCCAACGATGTGCTGGACCGGCTGGGTAGTGCCTATGATGCGGTGGTCACCTTCACCCGGGAGGCCTTTCCTAAGCGGGAGTACGATAGCTTTTCACTGCCTGCCGGGGTCTATCAATCCCTGCGGATCACCCTGGGCCCGGGAGATGGACATAACTGGTGGTGCGTGGTTTTTCCGAGTCTTTGCCTGCCGGCAGCGGGGGAGGATACGGAAAGTGTTGCCGCCGGCGCCGGCTTTTCCGAAACGCTGACGGATACCGTCACCGAAAAGCAGGGCTACCGGGTGCGTTTCTATTTTCTGGATGTGTTGGGCCGGTTGGAAAATTTCCTCTTCGACCGAAAATGGGCTGTTCATGCCCCATGATTTGTGATACAATAGCAAAAAAGAAAGAAAGGCGGCGGTTCTATGCTGACGTTGCTGCTGGGCAGAGATTGGATCGCAAACCGAAACGAAATATGGAACCACATCGCCGACGATGTGGCCAATGAGCGACCCAACCGGATCCTGCTGGTTCCGGAATTGGTGAGCCATGATACAGAGCGGCGGCTGGCCGCTGTGGCAGGAGATACCGCCAGCCGATTTGCCCAGGTCCTCAGTTTTACCCGCCTTGCCCGCCGCATCTGTGACCTGGCCGGCAACGGCGCCCTGGAATGCCTGGATAATGGTGGCCGTGTGGTTGCTATGGCATCTGCGGCCCGCCAGCTGTCCAGCCGGTTGAAGGCTTACGCCTCTGTGGAAACGAAACCGGAGTTTTTGACAGAACTGGTGGATGCGGTGGATGAATTCAAACGCTGCTGCATTTCTGCCGAGGATCTGAAATTTGCTTCCACCCAAACCGAGGGTGGTTTTGCCCAAAAGCTGGAGGAACTGTCTCTGTTGCTGGAGAGCTATGATGCACTTTGCAGCCGTGGCAAGCGGGATCCCCGGGATCAAATGACCTGGGTGTTGGAGCAGCTGGAAGACATGGATTTTGCCAAAAACCATGTGCTGTATGTAGATGGATTCCCGGATTTTACCCGGCAGCACATGGCCGTCCTGGCCCATTTCATCCGCAACAGCCCCCATGTCCTTGTCAGCCTCAATACCGACCGTGTGGACTCTACCGATGTGGCCTTTGAAAAGGCCGGCAAAACGGCAGCCGAGATCCTGTCGATTGCCCGGCAGGCCGGTATCGAAGTACATATCCGTACGGTGAAGCCCAGGGCGGACACCCTGGAAACTGTGCGCAGAAACCTGTTCCAGGGCAAAACCACCTACGTCCCGGCGCTTTTCGATCGTTTGCATCTTGTGCAGGCCGATTCGGAGCACCAGGCCTGCCAAGCGGCAGCCCGCCGCATCATTGAACTAACGAGCCAGGGCGTCCGCTACCGGAATATTTCCGTGGTCTTCACCGATTCGGCCAAAACCGTGCCGGCGCTGCGGCTGGTCATGCGCCAGTGTGGCATTCCGATTTATTTGTCGGGCACTGAGGATGTCTCCCAATCCGGTGTCATCACCACGGTGCTGCTGGCCTTGGATGCAGCCCTGGGCGGCTTTGAGCAGCGGCAAATGCTGCGTTACCTGCGTAGTGTCCTGTCGCCCCTGCCGGTAGAAGTTTGCGACCGGGTGGAAAACTATGCGGTCATTTGGCGCATCACCGGTAACCGTTGGCTAGAAAATTGGACCGGACATCCCAAGGGCCTGAGCTACCAGCTTGACGAAGCCGTGCAGCAGGAATTGAACGAATTAAATGAGGCCCGCCAAATGGTGATGGAACCTCTGCTCCGCCTGCGGGAAGGAATGCGGGAGGCAAGGGCTCTGCGGGAGCAGGTGCTGGCACTTTACGGCTTTTTGCAGGACATTCATTTTGCGGACCGCCTGGATTCCTTTGCCTGGGAAATGGACCGTAATGACGATAACCGTAGCGCTCAGATCTTGGGCCAGCTGTGGGAAATCCTCTTGGGTGCTTTGGAACAGCTGCATGACGTACTGGGCGAAACTGCCTGGGATGCAGAGAATTTCACAAGACTTCTGCGCCTGCTGCTGAGCCAGTACGATGTGGGCACCATCCCGCCGGTGCTGGACAGCGTCAGCGTCGGCCCGGTCAATGCCATGCGTTGCCATCAAACCCAGCATCTGATCTTGCTGGGTGCCAATGAAGGCAGCCTGCCCGGTTACGGCGGCGCCAAGGGCCTGCTGACGGACCAGGAACGAGTGACCTTGCGCCGGTTGGGTGTGCCGCTGACCGGCGGTGCTATGGACGGTCTGCAGGCGGAATTTGCGGATATTTACGGCATCTTCTGCAGCGCCCAGGAAACGATTACCGTGGTCAGCAGCGATGTGCAGCCCAGCTTTGTCTATCGCCGCCTGGTTTCTCTAGCCGGTGGTCAGACCCAGGCAGATGCTGACCTGGTGCATGCTCAGCGGTCCCAACAGGCAGCCGGCGCTTACCTGGCCGGCTTTGACGCAGAATCTGCTGCGGAAGAATTGGGCCTGCTGGATGCCTACGTAACCGCCCAAAAGCGGAAAAATTACCGCCTCGGTGCCGTTGATCGGGATAATATTCAAAAAATTTACGGCAAAAAACTAAATCTTTCCGCCTCGCAGATCGACCGCCATGCACAGTGCCGCCTGTCCTATTTCCTACAGTACGGCCTGCGGGCCCAGGAGCGGAAGGAGGCCACAGTGGATCCTGCTGAGTTCGGCACCTATGTCCATGCAGTGCTGGAAAAGACGGTGCGGGATGTGATGGCCCGTGGCGGATTCCACAGGGTGGATCTGGCTACCACTATGAAGATTGCTATGCAACATTCTGCCGACTATGCCGATGAGCGCTTCTCCCAACTGGACAGCCAGCGGGTGGAGTATCTCTTCCGCCGCAATATGCTGGAAATGGAAATGGTGGTCCGGGAGCTGTGGCAGGAACTGAGCCAGGCAGAATATGCGCCTGCCCATATGGAGCTTAGCTTTGGTATGCAGGGCCAAATGGATGCCATCGATATTCACGGCAGTACTATGGATGCCCGGCTCCGGGGTCTGGTGGACCGGGTGGATACGTGGCAGCACGGCGATGCCACCTTCTTTCGGGTGGTGGACTATAAGACCGGTAAAAAGGCCTTTGACTATGCGGATGTCTATCATGGTATGGGACTGCAGATGCTGCTGTATCTCTTCGCACTGGAGGAGCACGGTGAGCAGGCCTTTGGCCATCGGGTGCAGCCGGCGGG
>JAZUBW010000135.1:0-2918 GCA_045638785.1 Faecousia sp. | reverse complement strand
AAAAAAGAAGTCATCCAAAAGGATGACTTCTTTTTTGGCGACCCCGAACGGACTCGCTCGCCTGCGGGCGAGCCACGCCGGTTGTGACAGTCCACCGGACTGTCGCCAAGAGCCGGCTTTCGAGTCCGTTGGGAACTAATAAAAAAACACCACCCGAATGGATGGTGTTTTTTATGGCGACCCCGAACGGACTCGACCCGTCGACCTCCAGCGTGACAGGCTGGCGTGCTAACCGACTGCACCACAGGGCCATGACTTTCATCTCCCGAAAGCTTCGCTATCATACATGAAAAAACGGAATTTGTCAAGAGGAAATAGAAAAAAAGTTTCATTTTCATTTATTGACTTGCATTTCATGCCCTGCGGCACTATAATAAGGACATCAAAATTGCAAGGAGGTAGGTATATGACTCGACGCATTTTGGCCCTTTTGGCGGTTGCGGTACTGATGGTATCCTTGCTGGCTGCCTGCAAGAAGGACGATGGCATCATCGATCAGGATGAAGCGGTGCAGATCGTTCTGGAGGAGATCGGCTTGACTGCTGAGCAGGCCAATCCCCATGTCCATCCCACCGAGGTGGAAGGCCGTGCCTGCTGGGGCGTGTATGTCACCGTTAAGAACAAGCAGATACTCTATGTGGTCCACAGCACCACCGGCGAGATCCTGTCTGCTGAAGAAAGCACCCATAAGCACTAAAAAGGAGAAGAAAGCTGCGCCGGCGCAGCTTTCTTTTTTGCTTTTTTAAAAAAATTTATATTTTGGGGGCAGACAACCGGGGAAAACTGTGCTATACTATTCGAAATATTACCTGAAATAAAGGAGGTCATCCTTTTGCGATATTGGCGTGGATATTTAACGGCGGCTATCATTGCCGTGTTTACCGGCGGCCTGGTGTTATTGGCCAAGCGGTTTTCTACTCTGGTCGATGCCTTCTACCCCTTCCTGACCCGTGAGATCCAGACGGTGCTTTGCACCTGGAGCAGCACGACCAATGTGGTGGTGTGGCAGGTGATCGCCATGTTGCTGCTGTTGGGTCTGCTTCTGAGCGTGGTGCTGATGATCGCGCTGAAGTGGAATTTCGTCCGGTGGTTGGGCTGGGTTTTGGCCTGTGTGTCCCTGGTGTGGATGCTGCATACCGGCATTTACGGCCTGAATTACTATGCCGGCCCTCTGAGCGAGGATGTTCACCTGGCAAGCAACGATTTTACGGTGGACGATCTGGAGGATGCCACCATCTTCTTCCGGGACAAGGCCAATGCCCTGGCCCAGGAAATGACCCGTGACAAAAATGGCGACCTGATTTACAGCGATTTCCAGACTCTGGCTGCTGCTGCCGACGACGGCTTTTACACCCTGACCTATGAGCAGTCCGGATCTGTGTTTGCCGGCGCCCTGGAGCCGGTGAAGGAACTGGCCTGGGCAGATCTTTACACCTCCATGGGCATTTTGGGCGTGACTATGCCGCTGACCGGCGAGGCCGCCGTCAATCCCCAGATCCCGGACATTTGCCTGCCCTTTACCATGTGCCATGAAATGGCCCACCGGATGTGCATCGCCACGGAGGATGATGCCAACTTTGCCGCATTCCTCACCTGCCTGGCCAATGAGGACATTCAGTTCCAGTACTCGGCCTACTACATGGCCTACCGCTACTGCTACCGTGCCCTGCTCAATTCCGGTACCGATCAGGCTGCGGCTGCCGCTGCCCGTATCGACCTGGAGGTCAATTCCTACCTGCGCTATGATCTGAAGGTCTACGACCGGTTCTTCACCAGCCATCGCAACGGCCTGGCTTCCGCTGTGGCCGACACCGCCAACGATGCCTACATTAAGCTCAGCGGCGACGGCAACGGCACCGAAAGCTACAACCAGGTTTCTGTCAGCCTGGTCAACTGGTACCTGGAAGTGATGGTCAAGCCCTATGAGGACGACCGGAACGAGCCCGGCTTTGACCCGCTGGATAAGGATTTTATCCATGGAATTTTAGGTGGTAACGGCTGATGGATAAGATGTTTGAAACCCTGACTGCCGGTTTGCAGTCGATGGATCTGCCCCTGCCGGAGGACCGCTGCCGCAAGCTTTGTGATTTCGGCAACGCCGTGGTGGAGCAGAATAAAGTGATGAATCTGACGGCCATCACCGAGCCGGAGGCCGTGGCCAAGCTGCACCTGCTTGACAGCGTGAGCCTGCTGAAGTGCCAGGACCTTTCCGGTAAGCGGCTCATCGATGTGGGCTGCGGTGCCGGTTTCCCCGGTGTGCCGGTGAAGATCGCCTGTCCCGGCGTGGAGCTGACCTTGTTGGACAGCCTGGGCAAGCGGATGAACTGGCTGGCCACAATCCTGCCCCAGTTGGGGGTGGAGGCCACCTGCATTACCGCCCGGGCCGAGGAGGCAGCGGCAAATGCACGGGAAAGTTATGATTTTGCATCCAGCCGGGCGGTTGCGCGGCTGAATGTTCTGCTGGAACTGACAGCGCCCTTCGTCAAGGTGGGCGGTGCGGTGCTGGCCATGAAGGGCTCTGCTGCGGCGGAGGAGTTGGAAGAGGCCCAAAACGCCATCTCCAAGCTGGGGCTGAAGCTGGAAAGTGTCCACCATTTCCCGGTGGATGGAGCCGATCACGCGGTGATCGTCCTGCGCAAGGTGCGGCCCACCCCGGCCCAGTATCCCCGGCGCTACGCCAAAATCAAGCAATTCCCTCTGTAATACATGAAAAGGAAGCGGGCCACCGCTTCCTTTTGCGTTTGTCAAAGAATTGCAAATTTTCGTTTATCGCTCGATTATATACGCCCGTAGGGAACGCTGTCCTCAGCGTCCCGACCGCAAAGCGGAACATTTTTGCGGTGCAGTACCGCAAAAACAGCAGAAAATTTGCCCAGCGAGGCCAAATTTTCTGACGGAACGCTGAGGACGGCGTTCCC
>JAZUBW010000134.1:0-9742 GCA_045638785.1 Faecousia sp. | reverse complement strand
AAGGGCTACTGGGGTTCCAAGTCCAAGCACTTTAAGATGGCCAAGCAGCAGGTCATGAAGTCCGGCAACTATGCTTTCGCTGGTCGTAAGCAGAAGAAGCGTGACTTCCGTCGCCTGTGGATCACCCGTATCAGCGCCGCTGTCGCTCCCTACGGTCTGAACTACTCCAAGTTCATGAACGGTCTGAAGAAGGCTGGCATCGAGATGAACCGTAAGAGCCTGTCCGAGATGGGTATCCCCGACGCCGCTGCTTTCGCTGCTGTCGTCGAGAAGGGTAAGGGGTGTCTGTAATTTACAATTACAAAAATAAAACTCCTCTGTCCATCCGGACAGATTATTTTTTGTGCTTTTATAGCGATAAATTGTTGTTTAGCGGCGCTCTGTAGGGAACGCTGTCCTCAGCGTTCCCTACGGGTGCAAACATAAACAACAATTTAGCTTACGATACGGCATCGAACTGGGCCTGATAGAGGCTATAGTAGAAGCCTTCCTTATCCATCAGTTCGTCGTGGGTGCCCTGCTCCACCACTTTGCCCTGATCCAGCACCAGGATGTGGTCTGCCGACTGGATGGTACTCAGCCGGTGGGCGATGACAAAGCAGGTTTTGTCCTTCATCAGTTCTCGCATGGCGGCCTGGATCTGCTGTTCGGTGCGGGTGTCCACATTGGAGGTGGCCTCGTCCAAAATCAGCATATGGGCATCCAGCAGCATGGCCCGGGCGATGGTCAGCAGCTGCTTCTGACCCTTGGAAATGGAGGTACCGTTGTCGGAAAGCACCGTGTTGTAGCCTTCCGGCAGGCGGCTGATATAGCCGTGGATGTGGGCTGCCTTGGCAGCACGCACCACTTCTTCCATGGTGGCGCCGGGCTTGCCGTAGGCGATGTTGTCAAAAATCGTGCCGTGGAACAGCCAGGTGTCCTGCAGCACCATGGTGTAGGCCTTCCGCAGGGAGTCCCGGGTCACCAGGCGGATGTCCTGACCATCCACATAGACGGCGCCGCCGTCCACATCGTAGAACCGCATCAGCAGATTGATGATGGTGGTCTTGCCGGCACCGGTGGGGCCGACGATGGCAGTCAAGCTGCCAGGCTTGGCGTGCAGATTCAGGCCCTCGATGATGGGAGTGCCGGGAATGTAGGAGAAGTCCACATTCTCCAGCCGCACATCGCCTTCCACAGCGGTGAGGGTAGCGGCATCCGGGGCATCCTCGGTTTCAGGCTTGGCGTCGATGAGGGTGAAAACACGCTCTGCGGCAGCAAAAGCGCTCTGCAGCTCTGCCACGATGTTGGCCACCTCGTTGATGGGGCCGGAAAAACGGCGGGAATACTGTACGAAGCTAGAAAGGTCGCCCAGGCCCACCTTGCCCCGCATGAACAGCAAAGAGCCGAATACGCACACCAGAGCCAGGGATACATTGTTGATGCAGTTGACACTGGGGCCTGTGATGGTGCCATGGGCTTCGGCCACGGTGTAGGCCTCCACGGCGGCATCGTTTTTCCGGTCAAACTCTTCCAGAACCGCATCCTCCCGGCCGTAGGCCCGCAGGGTTTTCTGGCCGGAGAGCATTTCTTCCACAAAGCCGTTGAGCTGACCCAGCTTTGCGCTGCGGCGGCGGAACAGGGGCCGCACTTTTTTCGTCAGCCACCGGGTGAAGAGGATGGTGATGGGAATGGTAAACAGGAAGATCAGCACCAGCTGGGGCGCGATGGTCAGCATCATGATGAAGGACACCGTCACGGTGACCACACTCTGCAAAATCTGTAGCATATCTGTGGACAGGGACTGGTTCACCGTGTCCACATCGTAGGTGATGGTGGAAATGATGTCGCCGGTCTGGTAGCGGTCGAAGAACCCCACCGGCAGACGGGTCAGGTTTTCGAAAACATCGTGGCGCATCTGGTGGCTGACCCGGCGGGAGAGGCGGATCATGACCACATTCAGCAGGAAGGTCAGCACCGATGCACAGATGTAGAAAATGGCCATTAAGATCACGCAGCGGAAGACCGTGTCAAAGTCCACCCGGCCTGCGCTGCTGAGAACGGTTCCGTCGGCCAAAATCTCTTCCACATGGATGGCGTTGATGGCCTTGCCGGAAAGCTTGGGGCCATACAGGGACAGCAGGCTGCTGGTCAGGGAAAGCAGCACCGCCAGCACCACCAGCACCCGGTTTTTGCCCAGGTATCGCCACAGCCGCAGCAGCAGTTTGCCACGATTGAGGGTGGTGCCTTCGAAGCGACGCTTGTCGCCGCTGATCTCGGCACGGGTCATGCGGCCGCCGCCGATCATATTGGGATTGCCAGCCATCAGACCACCTCCTGTCCTTCGCCCATCTGGATCCGGGCGAGATAGGCGTATTCTTCGCAGCTTTCCATCAGCTGCTCGTGATTGCCCATGCCGATGACACCGCCCTCCTGGAGCACCAGGATCAGGTCCGCATGGCGCAGAGAACTGATGCGCTGTGCCACCAGCACCGTGGTGGTGTCCCGGAAGTTTTCCCGCAGCGCCCGGCGCAGCTTGGCATCGGTCTGGTAGTCCAGGGCAGAGGAAGCATCGTCCAGCACCAGGATCTCCGGTTTTGCCGCCAGCGCTCTTGCGATCAGCAGCCGCTGCTTCTGACCGCCGGAAAGGTTGTTGCCACGGACCTGAACCTCGGCGTCCATGCCGCCCTCTTTTTGGGCGATGAAGGAGGCCTGGGCCGCTTCGGCGGCTGCGGCGATCTCCTGATCGGACAGGTCCCGGAAGAAGCGAATGTTGTCGGCGATACTGCCTTCCATCACGAAATCGTTTTGGAATACCACGCCGAATTTCTGCCGAAGCTCCCCGAAGGGGATGCTGCGGATGTCCTGTCCGTCGATAAGGATCTGTCCCGCATCGGCATCATACAGCCGCATCAGCAGATTCAAAATGGTGGATTTACCGGAGCCAGTGGGACCCAGGATACCCAAAGTCTGTCCCCGCTCCAGGCGGAAGCTGAGGTCACGGGTATTGTGACCGATGCCGGTGTAGGAGAAATCCACCTGCCGGAATTCAATGTGGGCGGGGGCCTCTGCCACTTCTTCCTGGGGCAGAACGTCCATATCCTCCGGGGTCTCCAGCACATCAGCCACCCGCTTGGCGCTGGCCTCACCCTTGCTCCACATGACGAAGATCCGGGTCACGCCCAGCATGGCGTTAAGGATCATGATGAAATATTGCAGGAAGGCCACGATGACGCCGCCCTTCATGAGCCCGGCGTTGACCCGGTAAGCACCCACCAGAACCACCAGCGTCAAGCCCAAATTGAGGGTCAGGGAAGCAGTGGGATTGGTGATGGCAGAAACCGTGCCGGCCCTCTGGTCGGCGGCGGTCAGTTCCCGGTTAATCCGGTTGAAACGGTTACGCTCGTATTCGGTCTTGCTCAGCGCCTTGATTACCCGCACGCCGGTGATGTTTTCCTGCACCGTGCGGACGACCTGATCGAGAATGGTCTGCTGTTTTGTGTACAGCGGCAAACTCTTTTTCGTGACAAAATAGGTGACAAGTGCTATAATAGGCAGCAGCGCCACCAATACCAGGGAAAGCACCGCATCCATCCGCAGCATCATGAACACACCGCCCAGCAGCAAAATGGGGGCACGAACACCCATGCGCTGCAGCCGGGCCAGCATCTGATTGATGTTGTAGGTGTCGCTGGTGAGCCGGGACTCGGCGGAGGGAACGGTGAGCTGATCCATCTGCCGGGCAGAAAAATGGGTCAGTTTTTGAAACAGATCGTGACGGATGGCCCGGGTGATCTGGCCGGAGCTTTTGGCGCTCATCCGGTTGGCTACCACGTTCATGATCAGGCACATGGCCGCACACAGCAGCATCAAGCCACCGCAGAGCCAAATGCTGGGCAGATCCCTGGCAGGCACTTTTTCATCGATGATGGTCTCCATCAAATTGGGGATCATCAATTCCATCAGGGCGCCTGCGGTCTTGATAATCATCGTCAGGATCATAAAGCCCCAGTACGGCCGCAGATATTTCTGTAATCGTCCCATATATAACCTCCGGTAAATACATTGCATGCTACCTATTCTACTATTTTTGTCCCAAAAAGTAAAGTGTTTGAGGTGATTTTTTGAAGTTGCATCATATTGCCACCCGGGAGGGCAGGCTGTCCTCCTTTTTGAAGGGCGAATTGAAGATGTCCACCGGCCTCATGAACCGCCTCAAGTGGGGCGACGCCATCCGGGTCAACGATTTACCCCAACATACGGATTTTGCGGTGTCCGTCGGCGATGTGATCACCGTGCGGCTGGATGAGCCGGCAGTGGAATATCCTGCCGAGCAGGGGGAGCTGACGGTGCTTTACGAAGACGACCACATTCTGGCGGTGGATAAACCGGCAGGGATGTTGGTCCATCCTTCCCACAGCAAAAATACCGGCACCCTGGCGAACCTGGTGGCGGGTTACTATGCTCAAACCGGACAGAGCGGTGCATTTCATCCTTTGACCCGCCTGGACCGGGATACCTTCGGGGTGGTGCTGGTGGCGAAAAATTCCCATATCCACAGCCTGCTGCAGCAGACGGAGGTGGAGAAGACCTATCATGCCCTGGTTTTCGGCGGTCCGGTGGCGGATGCTGGCATCATCGATGCGCCCATTGCCCGCCGGGAGAAGCCCAGCCTTCTGCGTTGTATCGATCCTGCGGGAAAACCCTCCCAGACGGAATTTCGGGTGCTGGAGCGCGGGCAGGAAACCTGCCTGCTGGCCCTGCGGCCCATGACGGGACGAACCCATCAGCTGCGGCTGCACTGCGCCTACAAGGGCTTCCCCATCCTGGGCGATCCCCAGTACGGCAGCGCCGAGAGCCAGGCCTTCTCCCTGGCCCTGGGCTATACCTACCAGCGCCTGTGTGCCCATAGCGTCACCTTTGTCCACCCCATCACAGAGGAGAAAATCATGATCCAAACCCAAATGCAGACAAAATAAGCGAAAAACAGATGCCCGTAAATGTGCAAATCTCAGTTTGTCGGGTAGATTAGCGGCGAAGCCGCCCTAGCTTCTCCCAGGGAGAAGGTATTGCGGCCTACGGCCGCTGTCGGCCCATAGGGCTGACACATTTATCTCCCCTATAAACCGCAATTTATCCATAAAAACACCCCCGGATCGATCCGGGGGTGTTTTTGTGTGCAATCAAAATTTTCTGGCATAGCCGCAGCGGCAGCAGAGATCCTCCGTGGCTTTCCGGCGCCGGAAGCCCTCTGCCATGGCCCTGGCCCGGGGAGAATCCAAAATGTCGGTCAGGTCCTCCTGGAAAATGTTGCCCAGGGCGATGACACCGTCGCTGTCCAGACAGCAGGGTACCACAGTGCCGTCGCTGAGAATGCCGAAGTGATCCTGCAACCCGTAGCAGAACAGGGAATTGCCTTCGTGGGGTGCGTTCTGATCGGGCCATGCAAAGCGGTCACCCCATTCCAGAAACAGTCCGTCCCGGATGCGATAGCCACGGCTGTTCTCTTTCCACGGATCGGCAAAGGCTTCCCGGAGAAAGGCCAGGACGGTCTCATTTTTGCCGTCATCGCAGCCCTTGTTCCAAAGCCGAAGTGAGATAATGATGCCGTTTTCGTTGGCTTTTTTCGCAAAATCCACAATTTTTCGCAGATAGCACCGATGATCCTCGGAACGATCCCCCTCAAAGCTGTGGACAGAGATGTTGACCTTGTGGAGTCCTTTCGTCAGCAGGGTATCCCCAAAACGATCCAGCAGCGTGCCGTTGGTCGTGATCATAGGCTTGAGGCCAGCCTGGCGGGCCATTTCTATGAACCGGGGCAGCAGCGGATGCACCAGAGGCTCACCCATAAGGTGATGGTAGATGTAGCCGGTCTTGCCGGCCAGCTGCTGCAGAATATGGGCATATTCCGCCTCCGTCATTTGCCGGGGAACACGGCTGTGACCGTGGCAGAAGGAACAGTTCATGTTGCAAATATTGGTGATCTCCACATAAACCCGGGAATACATTCTGCCACCTCCTTCGACTTTGTAATTTTATGCCTGGTAAACGATCTTGCCGTCTACGATGGTGATATAGGCCTCGCCGCCGATGGTCTGCAGGGGATCGGCGGTCCAGATGACGATGTCAGCGTCCTTGCCCACTTCCAGAGAACCCACCCGGTCGGCGATGCCGATGGCCGTAGCGGGATTGATGGTAATGGCTCTCCAGGCCTCTTCCATGGGAAGGCCGGATTTTGCTGCCAGGCCGGCGCACATGGGCAGATACTCCAGGGGAATGACGGGAGCATCGGTGATGATGCTGATGGGAACGCCGGCTTCATGCAGCACACCAGGCGTGGTGAAACTCTTGTGAGCCAGCTCAATCTTGGTCTTGCTGCCCAGGGACGGACCGACAAAAGCCCACAGGCCTTCCTTTGCCAGCTCATCGGCGATGAGGGCGCCGTCGGTGCAGTGATCCAGGGTCATCTTCAGATCAAATTCCTTGGCGATGCGGATGGCGGTGAAAATATCGTCTGCCCGGTGGGCGTGGGCCTTCAGGGGCATCTCCTTCTTCAGCACAGGGATCATGCACTCCAGCTTCATGTTGAAGGCGGGATTCTTGTCGTTTTCCTTGTCCTCGATGTAGCGCTGGGTTTTCATCAGCAGCTCCCGCAGCAGGGCGGCGGTACCCATACGGGTCATGGGCGCCTTCTTACCGGCCTGGCCGTAGCAGCGCTTGGGATTTTCGCCGAAAGCGCACTTCATGGCAACGGCATCCCGGATAATCATGTTGTCCACGCGGTTGCCGGCCAGCTTGATGGTGGTGAAGGTACCGCCCACCACATTGGCGCTGCCGGGGCCGGTGCAGGCTGCGGTGACACCGCCCCGCAGGGCGTTATCGAAGGACTCGTCCATGGGATTGATAGAGTCGATGGCGCGCATATTGGGCGTAATGGGGTCGATGATCTCGTTGTAGTCCATACCCTCCCAGCCCATGGCCTCGTTGTCCAGACCGATGTGACAGTGGGCATCGATACAGCCGGGGGTTACCAGTCGACCGCCGGCGTCGATGATCTGGGCGTTCTCTGCCTCCAGATGCTCTCCTACGGCGACGATCTTACCGTCTTCGATGAGGATGCAGCCCTGCAGGATGTCGGGGCCGGCCATGGTTTTGATGTGTGCATTTTTGATCAGCAGCATGGTTTCCATCTCCTTCTATGTATCAATTTAATTTGTTGTTGGGAAAATACAGATTCAGATCCACCTTGCCCTTGATGCCGGCAACCGTACCGCTGTCGGTGTATTGCCACATCCGGACCCGATAGGCGGAACGCAGGTCCTCCCGGTACAGTGCAAGCCAGAAATCGTAACCGGCTTCCTGCAGGTCAATCAGCCGCAGCATGCGCCGGGCCAGGTCCAGGTTGAAATAGACCATGGCTTCATATCCGGCCTCCTCGATCTCCCGGCAGAAGGCCTGGGCGCAGGCGTTGAGGGTGGTTTTGTCCATCTTGGCGGTGCGGGCATCCTCCGACGATACGGTTTCCCAGTCAAAGACCACCGGCAGATCCAGGGGCCGCCCGTCCAATAGTGCCAGCAGGAAATGGGCTTCCTCAATGGCTTCCTCCACAGAGATGGCCTGAGAGAAGAAGTAAACGCCCACCTGCAGCCCCGCATCCCGGGCGCCGATCAGATTGCTCATGCCGTATTCATCGGCCTGGATCTTGCCTTCGCTGCCCCAGCCACGGAAGGCCATGCGTACCATGGCAAATCGCACCGGGGTGGTGGCCACTGTTTCCCAATCGATGACGCCCTGATGCTCCGATACATCGATGCCCAGCCAGCTTTCGTCCGCCAGGCAGGTCAGATATCCGTCAGCAAGGGCGAAATCCTCGGGGCCGTAGGGATTGGCAGTCAGTGTCGGCGATGGGGCAGCGGTGGTGCTGGGAGCAGGGGAGGAAGCAGGCGGCGGGGTCGGCCCACCGGCGCATCGGGTCAGTGCCAGCATGGTGCCGATGGTCAGCAAAATGGCCAGCAAAATGGTGATCAGACCGGCCATCAATTCTGGAAAACCGGACTTTTTGCGTTTGAGCGCCATGGCGCTTCCTCCTTTCCTCGTTTTCTTGATTGTACCATAGAACACTCCGTTCGCCAAGAGGCAAATTGTGCAAAAAAGAGGATGCCGAAGCATCCTCTTGCTGTCAAATTAAAGAACGGGGGTCTCCTCCTGCTCCTCCTGGGGCGCTTCCTCTGCCGTTGCCTCCGCCTCTGCCTTGGCTATGGCTGCTGCCAGATTCTTCTGTGCACGCAGGCCCTGGACGATCTCGTAGATCACGATGATGTGGAAAATCGCCTCCCAGAAACACTCCAAAGGGCTGGAAAACAGGAAAAAACCCATTGCGATGAGGGCTGCCAGGTCAGCCACGATGAGCCAAAGACCCACCTGCAGCCAACGCCTGCTATCCCGGGCCAGCCACCAAACCATCAAATAAACCGCCAGGACCACACCTGCCATTACCAAGCCTGTGGCGGTGAATTCGCCGTTGAGATTTCCCAGCATATAGCCGTTGTCAAAGAGCTTTCCCAGTGTCAGCAGGTAGTAGGGTACTGCTGCGCAGTAGCTGATAAACATGTCCACATTGCCCAGCAGAAACGCCATGTTGACCACAGTGATGATTACCGTACCCAACAGCATATACTGGGAGAGTTTGATTTGCCGTTGCCAAAGTTCCATCGTACATCCGCCTTTCTGCTCTCATTATAGCAGAGGGGAAAAACAAAAGCAACTACTTGACACAAAAGAAAAATCGAGCTATAATGACCGAAATTGCATAGGACAGTTCGTAACCATCCTGTCGGTAAACAAAACTAGGGACTTTTGGGATGGGCGCTTTGCGCTCATTTTTTATTTGGATGGGTGCGTTCTGCGCCCATTTTTCTTTTTTGAGGTAAGATTATGAAGCAAAAAACCCGTAAAATCGTGCATGCGGCCATCATTGCGGCCCTCTATGTGGTGCTGACCCATGGGCAGAACCTGCTTTTCCCCAATTCTACATCCATGGCCATCCAGTTCCGTGTGTCGGAGGCCCTGTGCGTGCTGGCATTCTTTACGCCTGCTGCCATTCCGGGCCTGACCTTGGGATGCCTGCTGTTTAATATCACCTTTGCGGCAGCCCTGCCCCTGGATTTCCTGGTGGGCAGTCTGGCATCCTTGCTGGCGGCCTGGGCCATGTGGCTGACCCGAAAGGTCCAGGTCAGAGGTCTGCCTGTGCTGGGACTTGTGATGCCGGCGCTGACCAATGCGATCCTGGTGGGCTGGGAGCTGACGGTGTATATTGGCGGCGGATTTTTCCTCAATGCACTCTATGTTGCCATCGGCGAGGCCGCAGTGCTGCTGACTTTGGGTACCGCCCTGTACTGCGCTGTGCGTTCCAGAGGTTTGCACAAGCGCCTGTTTGGCTGATACGGGAAGAAATATTCGGAGGTCTATATTGTAGGGGCGAGCATTGCTCGTCCGGGAATTTTGCATTGCAAAATTCCATCGCCGTAGGCGATAATGTGTTATTTCCCTTCGGGAAATCCAAAAAATGTTCCATTTTCCGGCGGACGGCCAATGGCCGCCCCTACATTTTTCTGTAAGATAAGAGAAAATTTTGACACCGGTGACCGGGATCGATTGAATCAAGGTTCGGCTCCGTCCAGCCGTCGCCGAGGGCGCTCATCCGCGCCGCATTTGGTCTGTTCGATCCCGCCCGCTTTTGATACAAGTCGGATCGTAGCCATGT
>JAZUBW010000133.1:0-50971 GCA_045638785.1 Faecousia sp. | reverse complement strand
CCTGCGCCGGCGACGGCCTGGTGAAGATCGAAATGCACTTCCTGGCGGATGTCTATGTGCCCTGCGAGGTCTGTAAGGGTGCCCGCTATAACCGGGAAACCCTGGAAGTGACCTACAAGGGCAAAAATATCTCCCAGGTGCTGAATATGACCGCAGAAGAAGCGGTGGATTTCTTCGAAAATCTCCCCAAGATCCGCAGAAAGGCCCAGACCCTGGTGGAAGTGGGCCTGGGCTATGTGAAGCTGGGCCAATCCTCCACCACCCTCTCCGGCGGCGAGGCTCAGCGTGTAAAGCTGGCAACGGAACTGGCGAGAGTATCCACCGGCCGCACCATATATGTGCTGGACGAGCCCACCACGGGCCTCCACGCCGCTGATGTGCATAAGCTCATCGAGGTGCTGCAGCAGCTGGTAGAGGCCGGCAACACGGTGCTGGTCATCGAGCATAACCTGGACGTGATTAAAACCGCCGATCACATCATCGACCTGGGCCCCGAAGGCGGCGACGGCGGTGGCTATGTGGTGGCCTCCGGCACACCGGAGGAAGTGGCCGCCAATGAACGTAGCTATACCGGCCAGTATTTGAAAAAGTATCTGTAAAAAAAGAGTGCCGCGAAAGCGGCACTCCCAAGCATTTAATTGATTTGATCGGCATTGTAAACCGCGGCGGGTAGTACATCTGAAAGCTCAATGAGACCGTGATCCCGCTCGCCGACGTAGTCGATCTGCAGCGCTGGGGAACGGACTTGTGTATCCTTGCTCTGCCGGACCTGCATGGACAGGGTGACACGGATGCTGTCTTCTGCCTGGTCGATCAGCACCGCACCGCCGTGCAGGGCTGCCACCGAGCGCACCAGCACCATGCCCAGGCCCAAACCGTTGCGAGGATCCTCCAAACCGGGCTGGCGCAGATATCGGGCGAAGAGGTTGCCGGGCAGTTCGTTGTCTGTCCGTCCGTTGGTCACGGAGAAGCACAACCGCTTTTCCTTTCGGATCAGCCTTGCCTGAACCGTGCTGCCATTGGGTGCAAATTTCATGGCATTCGACAGCAGGTTGTATACCGCCCGCTCCAGCTTTTCCTCGCTGGCCAGGGTGAAAATGGGTTCGGCTGGCACATCATAGGCCAGGGTCAATCCGGTCTGCTCGGCCAAAACAGCTGCTTTTTCCAAAATTTCTTTTAGGAAACTGCAGATTTCTACATGATGGCTTAACTTTTGCGAACTTTTTGCATATTGTGCGGCATCCGACATGTTGCTCACGATCCGCAGCATCTGGTAGAGCCGCCGATTCATTTTGGCAGCCTGCTGCTCCAGTGCTGTGTTTTCCCCGGAAAGGGTGGGCAGCATCCGATCTGCCAGGGTCAGCATACCGCTCAGTGGCTCCCGCAGCTCCATGGCTGCCAGGGCCAAGGCCTGCAGCTGCGGCATCTCCGATGCCTGTTCCAGCAGGAATAGATGGGCATCTTCCAGCCTGGAAACGCTGGCGCCTATGCTTTGACCCTCCAAATTCAGAGTCAAATACAGGCAGCCGTCGGAAAATTCTGCGTATTCCTCTCTGCCGTGCAGGACCATCGGCCCAACCGGCTGACCGACCTGCAGGAAATACCCGGCAGCAGCCTCGTTGACATGGGTCAGGATACCTTTTTCAACCAGGAAGGCGGGTTGCGGCAGCAAACCCAGCATGGTGGCAATATGATTTTGTATTTCCATGACGATACCCTCCTTGTGGCTAATGCATAGGATGCGCAGAAAACAGAAAAACTTGCCTATGCCGATTCGACAAAAATCGTCTTTTTCTTATTCTAACGAATAATCTGTCAAAACGCAAGAGAAATCCTTGAAAGAGGTGAAAAAATGGAACCCCATGAAGGTCATCGCAAGCGTTTGCGCAAGCGGTTTCTCCAGGAAGGCCTGGACAGCTTCGAAGAATATCAGGTGCTGGAACTGCTGCTGTTTTACGTGATCCCCCGGCAAGACACCAATCTGCTGGCCCATGAACTGATAAATCGCTTTGGCACCTTGGCTCAAGTCCTGGAAGCGCCCGTTGGGGAACTGGAAAAGGTTCCTGGCATCGGCCCCAATGCGGCGGCGTTTCTGCATCTGATCCGGGACGCCGGCCGCTACTACCAGATCAGTCGCACCAAGAAGGAGAAGATTCTCAATACAACAGAAAAATGCATCCAGTATTTGTCCCCGTTTTTTGTTGGACGGAGTAACGAAACCGTCTTTTTGCTGTGCCTGGATGCCAAATGCAAGCTGCTGTGTTGCAAGGAGATCGCGGAGGGCAGCGTCAGCTCTGCCAGCATTTCTCCCCGGCGTGTGGTAGAGCTGGCCCTGGGCGTCAATGCCGCCAGCGTGGTGCTGGCCCATAATCACCCCAGCGGCCTGGCCGTTCCCTCCGGTGAGGATGTGCAGACAACCCACCGTATCGCTGCGGCCCTGCAGACGGTGGAGATCGCACTGGCCGACCATGTGATCATTGCTGACGGCGACTCGGTGTCCATGGTGTGCTCGGGCTTCTATAACCCGGCCCAGTATATGTAAGGAGAAGAAATGGATCGATTTAAGCTTGTATCGGAATATAAACCTTCCGGTGATCAGCCGGAAGCCATCACAGGGCTGGTCAATGGCGTCAACTGGGGTCTGCGGGAGCAGACTTTGCTGGGCGTTACCGGCTCCGGTAAGACCTTTACCATGGCTTCTGTCATCGAACAGCTGAACCGGCCCACCCTGGTATTAGCCCATAATAAGACCCTGGCGGCTCAGTGGTGCAGCGAATTCCGGGAATTTTTTCCGGATAATGCGGTGGAATATTTCATTTCTTACTACGATTATTATCAGCCTGAGGCCTACATTGCCCATACTGATACCTATATCGAAAAGGACTCGGCTGTTAATGAGGAGATCGACCGTTTGCGCCACTCTGCCACGGCGGCTCTCTTTGAGCGACGGGATGTGATCGTGGTGTCCTCGGTTTCCTGCCTCTACGGCCTGGGTGACCCCATTGACTATAAATCCATGGTGGTGTCGTTGCGTGTGGGCAACGAATATCCCCTAGATCAGGTGCTGAAAAAGCTGACGGAGATCCGCTATGAGCGCAATGATCTGGATTTTTCCCGTAATAAGTTCCGTGTTCGTGGCGATACCCTGGAGGTCTATCCGGCCTATTGGTCGGGCCGTGCCATCCGCATCGAATTTTTTGGCGACGAGATCGACCGCATCAGCGAGATTAATGCGGTTTCCGGTATTGCCGAGCGATATGTAGACCATGTGGCCATCTATCCTGCGTCCCACTATGTGGCTTCCCGGGAAAAGCTGGAACGGGCTATGCGGGACATCCAGCGGGAATGCGATGACCAGGTGGCCTGGTTCCGGGCCCATGATAAATTGCTGGAGGCCCAGCGCATTGCCCAGCGTACCAACTATGATTTGGAAATGCTGACTCAGATCGGCTTCTGCAACGGCATCGAAAACTATTCCCGTGTCATTCAGGGCCGTGCACCCGGCACACCGCCGACGACGCTGCTGGACTATTTCCCCAAGGATTTTCTGCTTTTTGTGGATGAAAGCCATGTGACCCTGCCCCAGTGCCGGGCCATGTATGCCGGTGACCGCAGCCGCAAGGATGCGCTGGTGAACTATGGCTTCCGGCTGCCGTCGGCCTATGACAATCGGCCTTTGAATTTTACGGAATTCGACAGCAAACTCAACCAGGTCATCTATGTTTCCGCGACGCCGGCGGAATATGAGCGCACGCGCTCCGGCAACATTGTTGAGCAGGTGATCCGACCCACAGGTCTGCTGGACCCCATCGTGGAGGTTCGGCCCATTGATGGTCAGATCGATGATCTGATCGGTGAGATCAATGCCCGCACTGCGAAAAATGAGCGGGTGCTGATCACCACGTTGACTAAGAAAATGGCGGAGGATCTGACGGTCTATTTGCAGAAAGCCGGCATAAAAGTTCGCTATATGCACGCCGACATCGGCGCCATGGAGCGCATGGAGATCATCCGGGATCTGCGCATGGCAAAATTCGATGTTCTGGTGGGTATCAACCTGCTCCGTGAAGGACTGGACCTTCCCGAAGTCAGTCTGGTGGCCATTTTGGATGCCGACAAGGAAGGCTTTCTCCGCAGTGAAACCAGCCTTATTCAGACCATTGGCCGTGCAGCCCGAAATGCTGAGGGCAAGGTCATTATGTATGCCGACAATATCACCGCCTCCATGCGTGCGGCCATGGATGAAACAGCCCGCCGCCGTGAGATCCAGGATGCCTATAATAAGCGGAACGGCATCGTGCCCAAGACCGTCATCAAGTCCGTCCGGGATTTGATCGAGATTTCCTCTCCTACCGCCGAGCGGAAGGGCCGTACCGGCGTGAAGATGACCAAGGTCGAGAAGGAAAAGGAAATCGCCCGCCTGGAAAAGCAGATGAAGGAAGCGGCCCGCATGATGGAATACGAGTATGCCGCATTGCTGCGTGACCAGATCATTGAACTCCGTGGTAACGGCCTGTAAGGAGAAGGACTATGGTAAAGGTCAAACCTGTGATCGGTCTGTGTTCCTCCTATGAAAAGGACGAAAATAACGACCGCATTTTTCTCAATCATGACTATTTGAATGCCATCCGCCATTTTGGCGGCATGCCCCTGGTGATCCCGGCGGAAGCGGAGGAAGCGGAGCAGCGGTATCTGCTGAGCCAGTGCGACGGCCTCCTGCTGACCGGCGGCGATGATATCGATCCCGCTCTTTATGGCGAGACCATCCTCAATGAAACGGTGGTCACCGCCCCTGTCCGGGATGCCGGTGAGCCTCGCCTGCTGCGCATGGCAGAGGAAATGGAACTGCCCATCCTGGGCATTTGCCGTGGTATCCAGATCCTCAATGTATACTTCGGCGGCAGCCTGTATCAGGATATTCCCGCTCAGTTTTCTACCCCTGTGAAACACAGCATGGAAAAGCCCTACCACCGCACCTGCCATGATTGCCAGGTAGAGCCGGGCACACCCCTAGCGGCCTGGACGGGGAAGGATGTGATCCAGGTCAACAGCTTTCACCATCAAAGTGTGAAGGAAGTTGCCCCGGGTCTTGCGGTCATGGGTACTTGCAGCGACGGGGTCATCGAGGCGTTCTACAAGCCCGATGCCAAGTTCCTCTGCGCTGTCCAGTGGCACCCGGAAAAAATTTGGGATATTGAAGAAACCTCCGCAAAGATTTTCGAAGCCTTTATCCAGGCCTGCAAAGCATAAAAATGAACCGCAGCACCCGTTGAATTGGGTGCTGCGGTTTGCTGCTTGTTGCGTCAAGTCCTCATAAACAGATCGATTTTGTCTAACAACGCTTCATCCGTTTGATAGGAAAAATCATTTGCACAGATGGAAATCACTGCGCCGGGAATATTTGTGCTTCTCAGGCTTTGAATATATTGTTCAAAGCCATGAAAGGTATTGAATTCCGTACATAGATGTACCGCGTGCCGATTCTCCTTGTGCATGCGGTTTAAATACCGTTTGTGCAGAATTTGGGTATCTCCCCGCAGCACCAAGGTCAGCACCTGGTAATGATGCTCGGCCGCAATCTTATGGAGGGTTTCCAGTTCTGTAATGCGAAAATTGGATTCCAAAATCAAATTTCTATCAAATTTCGCAAACTCAGAAAAAATATGATACATCAGCGCCGCCGTTGCTTGGGACAGCTTGAGATTTTCCTCACGATTGGTAAATCCGATGGTATCGCCAAGGATCTCTTTGATGGAATCTTTGACAAAAAGCTGGGTGTCATATCGCTGGGATAAAATGTTGGCAAAGGTAGATTTCCCGGTTGCCAAATCGCCCATGATCAGTAAGAGTTTTCCCATAAAGCACCTCGCAGAAATCGCAATGTCTGTGTATGGATTGTAGCATATTTTACTGCCCGTAGCAAGTATTTAAAAGCCGACAGGAAAAATCCTGTCGGCTTTTTGGATCGCCCTGCGATGATTTATTCGGTTCTCAGTGCGATAACGGGATCTTTGCGTGCGGCGTTGCGGCTGGGGATCAGACCGGCGATGAGGGTCAGGAACACAGAAATGCCCACCAAAATCACTGCGGCGATGGGATCCAACACTGCCTTGGCGTTCAGCTCGGCAAAATGCTGGATCAGGAAGTTGGTGGGGATCAGCAGCAACTGCGTGACACCGATACCAACCAAACCGGCCGCCAGGCCCACGATAAAGGTCTCAGCGTTGAACACCCGGCTGATGTCCCGCTTGCTGGCACCCACAGCACGCAAGATTCCGATTTCCTTGGTGCGCTCCAGCACGGAAATGTTGGTGATGATGCCGATCATAATAGAGGAAACCACCAGGGAAATGCCAACAAAAGCGATGAGGATATAGCTGATGGCGTTGATGATGGTGGTCACAGAGGACATCATCAGACCCACATAGTCGGTGTAGGTGATCTGATCGGACTCCTCCAGGTTGCGATTGTATTCAGCAATGAGGTCAGCGATTTGATCCTTAGCCTCGAAATCCTTGGGATAGATATTGATGGCGCTGGGATCCTTCAGATCGGATACACCCATCAGCCGCAGATTGCCCTCGTAGGTGGCAGAGGAGGTGTTGCTGGCCAGCAGTCTGGAGATGGTAGCCGCAATCTCTTCGTCGGATTGACCCTGGGACCGCATCATGGCGATCAGACCATTGAGCTGTGTCTGGCTGTCCTCGGGCATCATGGGGATCATGGCCTCAATCTCAGCAATGGTGTACATCTTGATCTCAGCGTTGGGATCGGCGAAGGGCAGGCCGGTGAAAATGTCGGTGTCGGGGTTGTTCTTCTGGGCCTGCACAGCGGCAGAGTTGTTGACCAGTTCGATCATGTGGATCATCAGATCGCCGGTGTAGCCAATGACACCGGTGGAAGTACCGGCGGCGTCGGATTTGGGACGCAGGATACCGACGATGGTCACATTCTCAGCCTGCTGCAGCTGAGAAGTCAGGAACATCTCGTCCTTGGACATATCGACCCAAATGCCGTTCTGCTCCTGATAGTAGTCGGAAGAAGGCAGCAGCTTGAACTGCATGCCCAGGAAATCCTCGAAAGAATATTCGTGGGTTTTGGTGTTGATCTCCGGCTCCTTACCGGCGATGGTGTCCTGCAGCGCCTGGCGCAGCTCGTCGATCTCCAGGATGCCCAGAGAATAGAGGGTAAAGTCAGTGATGCGATTGTTTTCGTCCACGATCAGCACAACTTCATCCCATTCATTGGGCATGGAGCCGGCCAACACCTCGTACTGGCTCTCCAGCAGCTCCTCGTTGGCGGTCAGGCGGGACCAAACATCCATACCGCCAGCACCGCTGCCATCGCTGCCGCCCATACCCAGCTGATTGAACAGATCGTTGGGGTTGACCTGCAGAACACCCTGGGAAAGGTCGGCCCTGTAGACATTCAGGGGAGTGGAGTAGATATAGCGGATCTCTGTGGACAGATCTGCGATCCCATTGCCACCGGCTTCCAGGAAGGTCTTAAAATCTGCCAGGTTATTTTTGGTGGAGGCAGAGAGCATCATATCCATCATAATGGACATAACATTGGCGGAATAGATCTTGTTTTCTTCAAACACCAGTTCTTCCCGATCCGTCTGCATATAGCTGAGCATACTGCCCATGTCAAGGGTTTGGGACTGAAGGGTGATGGGGTAGCTGGAAAGGGTATCTCGTTCCACATCATCAATGTAGTTGTTGATGCCCGTGGAAATACTGAGGATCAATGCGATACCAATGATGCCGATGGAACCGGCAAAGGCAGTGAGGATGGTACGGCCCTTCTTGGTCAGCAGGTTGCTCAGGGAGAGGGAGAATGCCGTCAGCGCAGACATGGAGGCGTGGCCCTGCTTGGCAGAAGGGGCCACCTCGGCACTGCCGTCATAGGGATTGGTGTCGGAAACGATGTTGCCGTCCACCAGCCGTACGATACGGTTGGCGTAATCTTCTGCCAGCTCCGGGTTGTGGGTGACCATGATGACCAGTCGGTCCTGGGCGATCTGCCGCAGGATCTCCATGACCTGCACGCTGGTTTCAGAGTCCAGTGCGCCAGTGGGTTCGTCGGCCAGCAGAATTTCCGGATCATTGACCAGGGCACGGGCGATGGCCACACGCTGCATCTGACCGCCGGAAAGCAGATTGGGCTTCTTGTGGAGCTGATCGCCCAGGCCCACCTTCTGCAGAGCCTCGGTGGCTCTGCGACGGCGTTCGGTTTTGCGTACGCCGGACAGGGTCAGTGCCAGCTCTACGTTGGCCAGCACCGTCTGATGAGGGATCAGATTATAGCTTTGGAACACAAAACCGACGGAATGATTGCGGTAGGTGTCCCAATCCTTGTTCTTGAAGTTCTTGGTGGATTTGCCCCGGATGATCAGATCGCCCTGGGTATAGCGATCCAGACCGCCGATGATGTTCAGAAGCGTAGTCTTGCCGCAGCCGGAATGGCCCAAAATGGCCACAAATTCCGAGGGACGGAAGGCAATGTTCACGCCTTTTAGAGCATGCACCGGCTGGGAGGCAACATCGTAATCCTTAACAATATCAATGAGTTTTAACATAAGGCAGCCCCTTTAACGTTGTTTTATCGTATTTAATGGTAAAAAAGCCCTGTGAATAACCTATGAAGAAATCGTAAATTTTATTCTGCGGGAGTAAAACGAGGCCCTTTGTAGCCATCCCGCTCCACTTCCTCATTCCACATGGCAGCCGGCCGAACCCACAGCCTGCCTTTGCCGTACAACGGGCGGTAAACAACCATTTCTTCCAATGTTTCCGAATGGATAGCCACGCCGATCAGTTCATATTCCTGGCCTTTGAAATGGCGGTATTTTCCGGGTTTCAGTTCCATATTATCCTCCGTCTAAGAAATGAGCGCCGGGATCCGGCGCTCATGTTTTCTATTAGGATCTTGCGCTGTCCAAAACAGTGGTGGGATCAAACATGCCCTCGAACCAGCCGGCATTGTTGATCATATTGTAGCCGGTAACACCGATACGGTTTTGGCGCACATACAGGTCGGTGACCTGGTTCCAGGCGCCGTTGGTGACACCCATGCCCATGAAGTAGCGGAAACCGGCGTTGTAGAGCACATTGAACTTGGCACCGCTGTACTCGTCGGTGTTGGTGATGTCCACATCCCGGGCAAAGACCAGAATGTCCAGCTTGCCGATCCAGGGGGTGATCTGCTCTTCCCACTTCGTCAGGTCTGCCTGAATGGAGGCGGCATCATTGGTCTTGTAGTTCATATTGTTATAGGTGTAGCAGGCAAGTTTGTAACCGGCATCCTTCAGGGCCTTGACGATGGCGGCAGCGCCTTCCCGTTCAGCCTGCAGATCGGCGTCGCTGAGCGTGGTGGAGTTGATGCGGTAGCCCAAAATACCATCGTAGCCGCTGAAGGCGATGGTGGCACGGGCACCCTGGTAGGAAAAGTCGGGATGGGCCGCAATAAAGGCCTCCAGGATAGGCACCAGATCGTAAGCGCCATAGGACATGGAGCCGTCGGCGTTGACATACTCGTTGTAGAAATCGCCGTCCCAGCACAGGCGGGAAGCGAAACCGTCAGAAGCCGCATCGGGCTTGCCGTCACCATCGCTGTCGATCATATAGCTATAGTAGTTGACATTGGTCTCGGTGATCATAATGGGCTTCTTGCCCTCGGGCAGCATCAGCTGCAGCTCTTTCATCAGCTCGCGGCCGGAGGTGGAGCTAAATTCGGTGGTGTAGAAGTTATCCAAATCCACCAGCACATAGCCATTGTCATACAGCTGCTGCAAGATGGCGGAGAATTCGTCTACCGTCACAAAATTCTTTTTATAGGAACTGCCGTAGGTGTGGTCCGGGAAGGCCCGGGCAGGATCTGCGATCAGCATATGGAAGGACAGATTGGGAACATCCGCAGCACTCCAGGATACCATGTTTTCCAGGATGGATGCATAGTTGTCCCGGGCTTCCTGCAGGGCAGGGAAGAGGCTGGCATCGCCGGAGAAGCTGTCCAGCGCAGCGATGGCGCCGTCGAAATCATAGTTCTTTGCCAGGCTGTCGGCACGGATGACCAGCTGCACGGCTTCCTTTTCCCATGCCACCAGCTGGGGATCCTTGGTGCTGGGCATGGTGGGTACCGTCGTTTCTTCGGGGGGCGTCGTTTCCTTGGGATTGTGGCGCTTGATAGAGCCGCCAATAATGAAAACCAGCACCAACACAATGGACACGGCCAAAATGATGGTGGGTAGATAGGCTTCTTTGAAAATTTGCATCTTGCTGCGCTTTCTGCGCCGGGAT
Source organism: Faecousia sp. (assembly GCA_045638785.1). Taxonomy (GTDB): domain Bacteria; phylum Bacillota; class Clostridia; order Oscillospirales; family Oscillospiraceae; genus Faecousia. The sequence continues at coordinate 40,670 of JAZUBW010000133.1, read as the reverse complement.
GACTGGTTGTTGGGAGAAAGTTCGTTTTGCATATTCAACCCTGCCTTTCGAGGATAGTTATAGTCATTATACTGCGAAAACGGTCGAATTGCAAGCTGGATTTTCGGAAAACCAAAATTTCACAGCATCGAAAAGACCGGCTGCCGCATCAGCGACAGCCGGTCTTTGTTACACATATTCGATCTGGATCTGACCAAAATTGACATCAGCATCCATATAGATCACGCCGGCAGGCTCACTGTCCGGGTGGCCGTTAAAGCTGAAAGACGCAAAACTGCTGGACTCGTCGCAACGGGCGGTATAGCGCCGGGGCACCAGGAAGTGCAGTTTGCCGAAGTTGCATTCGGCATCGATCCGGCAATCCTCAGATACGGCCTGACAACCCGTCAGATCCACCACCAGGGTGCCGAAATTACATTCTGCCGAACCGTGGTGCAGGGTGGGCACCTCCACGAGGAAAGTGCGGTCGCCGAAGGACAGCTCACAGTCAAAGCCGCTGCCGTCATTGTGAGATTCCCACTTGGTCTTTTTGCTGTCGCTGCCGTGCTTGCTGACAGTGACCACAGGCTTTCTGGACTTGCGCAGGACATCCACCAGCAGACTCAGACCAAAGAGGATCACAAGAGCGGGCCAAATGATCTTTCCGGTCAGGGTAAAGGGCAGGATTCCCAGGTGATCGGCCAGGAAGTAGCCGCCAACCAGGACAAAGCCCAGGCCGGTCAGAGAGAACCGCTTGAAGCTGAACAGACCCATCATCAGCAGCCACGAAGGCCAGGCCAGACTCCAAAAGCCGACGCCCAACTCCAGCATATTATCTGCCATCAGAAGAATGCCCAGTAACAGCACCCACAGAGGGAAGAACAGACGACCACGCAGACCGCCGTTCCAGTGGAATTCCCACTTGCCGTTGTCGCTTTCCACATGCAGACCGCGCTGGTGATCGTCCACCACCTCGGCATCGTAGACCTTTGCCTTGGACTCCGTGCCCAACAGATTGTCGGTGGTAATGCCGAAGATTTCTGCCAGTTTGGGCAGAGTGGAGATGTCGGGGCAGCTGAGGTTATTTTCCCATTTGCTGACGGCCTGGGCGGTGATGCCCAGCTGCTCTGCCAACTGTTCCTGTGTCATCCCTATGCGCTTGCGATGCTCCATGATGCGTTTGCCTAAAGATTGTTCCATAAACAGCACCTCCTTCTTTCAAGCCCCATTATGACATAGATTTTAGAAAAAAGCTATCACTTATTTGTTTAATTTCGGCAGAATTTGAGTAAACCCTGGGTTGAATCCCGGCTCAACCGCAAGTTGTTGGTAGAAAATCAGCAAATTTGTTGACCCGGGGCCTATCTCATGATAGAATGAAAAAAACAAAATTAGGAGTGATTTTATGGCATCCAAAGTTTATTTTGCAAATTTCCGCACCACCTACCGTGAGAATCTGCCCATGAAGCTGGCCCGTCTGGTGAAAACCGCCGGCATGCTGGAGCAGATCGACTTTGCCAACAAGTACACTGCGATCAAGATCCATTTTGGCGAACCGGGCAACCTGAGCTACCTGCGTGCCAACTATGCCAAGGTAATTGTGGATCTCATCAAGGGCGTCGGCGGCAAGGTGTTTCTGACCGACTGCAATACCCTCTATGTTGGCCGCCGCAAGAATGCCCTGGACCACCTGGACGCAGCCTATGAAAACGGCTACAATCCCTTTACCACCGGCTGCCAGATCCTCATTGCCGATGGTCTGAAGGGAACCGACGAGGTGCTGGTGCCTGTGGACGGTGACTATGTGCGGGAAGCCAAGATCGGCCGTGCCGTCATGGATGCGGACATCATCATCTCCATGAACCACTTCAAGGGCCACGAGGCAACCGGCTTCGGCGGTGCGTTGAAGAATCTGGGCATGGGCTGCGGCAGCCGTGCCGGTAAGATGGAAATGCATTCTGCCGGTAAGCCGGTCATTGCCAAGGGCCAGTGCGTTGGCTGCGGTGCCTGCCAGAAGATTTGCGCTCACAGCGCCATCACCATCGAGAACAAGAAGGCATCCATTGACCACAGCAAGTGTGTCGGCTGCGGCCGCTGTATCGGCATCTGCCCCATGGATGCTGTCTTTGCCGCCAATGACGAGTCCAACGACATCCTCAATTGCAAGATTGCCGAGTACACCAAGGCCGTCATCCAGGACCGTCCCCACTTCCATATCAGCCTGGTGGTGGATGTTTCTCCCAACTGCGATTGCCACGCCGAAAACGATGTGCCCATCGTGCCCAATGTGGGTATGTTCGCATCCTTTGACCCGGTGGCCTTGGATATGGCTTGCGCCGATGCGGTCAACCGCCAACCGGTGATCCACGGCAGCGTCCTCAGCGAACTGCCCCAGACCCATGGAGACCGCTTCATGGACAATCATCCCGAAACCAACTGGAAGTCCGCCATTGACCATGCGGTGAAGCTGGGCCTTGGCAGCAAGGAATACGAACTGATTGAGATCTGAGGTTATTATGGAGAAGATTACCAGCTTTACCATTGACCATATCAAGCTGCAGCCTGGTCTTTATGTATCCCGCATGGATAAGGTGGGCAATGAAACCGTCACTACCTTTGACCTGCGCATGACCAGCCCCAACGAAGAGCCTGTGATGAACACTGCCGAGATGCACACCATGGAGCATTTGGCAGCGACGTATCTGCGCAACGAGCCCACCTGGAAGGAAAAAGTTCTGTACTTTGGCCCCATGGGCTGCCGCACCGGCTTCTATCTGCTGCTGGTGGGAGAACTGTCCAGCCGGGAGGCCCTGCCCCTGGTGACCGACTGCTTCCGTTTCATCCGGGATTTCCGGGGCGAAGTGCCCGGTGCTTCCGCCAAGGATTGCGGCAATTATCTGGATATGAACCTGCCCATGGCAAACTACTGGGGCGCAAAGTATGCCGCCCTGCTGGAAAATATCACGGATGACTGCCTGATCTATCCCGAATAAGGAGGAAAACGATGAAACTTGGAATTATCGGTGCCATGGATGTGGAAGTGGCTACCCTGAAGGCAAAGATGGAGAACGTGACCACCGCCACCCACGCCGGTTCTGCCTATTTTGAGGGCTGCCTGGAGGGCTGCCCCGCAGTGGTTGTCCAGTGCGGTGTTGGCAAGGTCAATGCGGCCCTGTGCGCCCAGGTGCTGGTCAGCGTCTACGGCGTGACCCACATTGTCAACACCGGTATCGCCGGCTCTCTCTGCGCCGACCTGGACATCGGTGACCTGGTGGTGAGCCGGGATGCCATTTACCACGATTTTGACCTGCGCTTCTGGGGCAGACCCATCGGCCAGGTGCCTGGTATGGATGTGGTGGCTTTCCCTGCCAACCAGGAAATGATCGACGCCGCCTTTGCCGCCGCCGAGGCGGAGAACCCCGGCCATAACAAGGTGGGCCGTGTGGCCAGCGGTGACCAGTTCATTTGCTCCAGGGAGCAGAAGGAGAAGATCATCGCCGATACCGCCGCACTCTGCGCCGAAATGGAAGGCGCTGCCATCGCCCATACTGCCTACCGCAACGGCATTCCCTTCGTAATCCTGCGGGCCATTTCCGACAAGGCTGATGACTCTGCCGAAATGGATTACCCCACCTTTGAGGCCATCGCTGCCCAGCGTTGTGCCAATGTCACCTGCCGCCTGGCGAAGGCTTTGCGCAGTAACTAACATTACGTAGGGGCGATTCACAAATCGTCTGCCAACAGTCAAAATAAACGCAACCAGGGAGTTTTATCCTCCCTGGTTGCGTATTTTTTACTTTTTCTTCAGCAGGACAAAGGCTGCTCCGCCGCCAACGGCGATCATCGCCACGATGATTACGATAATCATTGTGGGATCGATATTATCCGCAGGTGCCTCGCTGTCGGATGGAGCAGAGGGCTCTGTGCTGGGGTGGGTGCTCGGCGTTGTGTGTTCCGGATTTGTAGGTCCTTGCTCTATGGGGTTTGTGGGGATAGGTTCTGAAGGTTCAGTGGGGACGGACTCTAACACGGGAATCTCGTCAGTCCTTGTCAATCCGCAGCTACCGCAGGTATAGAGCCGCTCACCCACAGCGGTTTCCGTGGGTTCTTTGGTTACTACGCCATTATCCCAGCTGTGATCAATGACATCTGTATAGTCATCGACATGTGTATGATCGCAACGAGCGCAGGTGTAGGTGGTGTAGCCCTGTTCGGTGCAGGTAGGGGCGGTGATTTCACTGCTGTAGTCATGCCCCATTGCTTCAACGGCCTCTGTCTTTGCTTTGCTGCACTTGCTGCAGGTGTAGGACTTCTGGCCTTCCTCGGTGCAGGTAGGTGCCTTTGTGGTCGTGCCGTTGCCCCAACTGTGTTTGCAGCAAAGCGTACAGACCTTATTTGCGAGATCGACTACTTCGTTGCCGGTGCAGTTATAATGCCGCTTAGCAGATTTTAGAATGGAAGACGAATCGCCTCTATGGGTGGCAATCACGATCTCATCCCATTTATATTCGGAACCCTTGTACAGCACATGCCACAGGCTTGTGCAGTTTGAGAATGCACCGCCTGCGATTTCATAGATTTTCTTGGGGAGGACGACAACGGAAAGGCTTGAACAACCATAAAATGTTTCATCCGCAATTCTTCTGACCTTGTCGGGGATCACAATGCTTTTCAAGCTGCGGCAGTACCTAAAAGCGTCGGTGCCAATGGTTGTCAAACTATCCGGGAGATCTATGCTAACTAAATTGCTGCAGTCAAAGAATGCACCGGCATAAATTTCGGTCACACCTTCTTTAATTTTGACGGTTGTAAGACGTTGGCAGTAATAAAACGCTTTGCTACCAATGGTGGTCACGCCGGATTCTACTATTACAGAGGTGATCTTGTCCTGGTATGCCGCCCAGGGGGCAGGATTGCCGCCACTATCATAATTGTACATTTCGCCGGTGCCGGAGATGGTCAGAACGCCGTCATCAGTTAGCACCCATGCCAGGTTGTCTCCGCAGGTGCCGCTAGCCAGTTCTGCAGCATGAGCCTCATTGGACAGCAACGCAAAACAGCTAACACAGAGCGCAATAGCCAAAACAGCAGACCAGAATCGTCTGTTCTTCATAGTATCCCTTCTTTCTATAAAATTAAAAGATGCGTAGCCGAAGCTGCGCACCGAAAAATGCATAGCTCCATTTGTTGCTACACAAATCCTTTGACACGCACAGGGGACGCAAAGCGGAGAATGCATTTTTACCGAAGCAAAAAACAATCCCTAAAAGCATCATTATTGGATTTGTATAATATAAAATATAATATCATAAGTACTACAAAATATCAAGACCGCAGAACGCATTGTGCACAAACAACCGAACGCACCATATGATCGAAAAAAGTAAAATCCGCAGACAGGAAATACTGTCTGCGGATAATTTTTTACCAGGGGGAGGGTAGCAGCTCTATTACACTTTGATCCAGGATCGTCCGGTCGTCAGTGATGGTCACCACATACTGAAAGCGACAGGTCCAAAGCTGATTGGTGGAGGACCTAATGCCGGTCATACTTCCTTCCAAGACCACCCGCCAACCGTTACCGGTGTCAGTAGCCGAAGCAGAAGAATAGCGAATGCTGTCCATGGAGCGGAAGCCCATGCGGCTGCAGATATACCGATCCGTTTCTCGATCCTTCTTGATCGCGGAGATGGCGGCTCTGGCTGTCCGCAACTTGCTCTTGCTGGCACCTGCACAGGCGCAAAGGCTAAGGAGCATGGCCATCAGCAAGATGGTTGCAACAACTTTCTTCATTGGGATGCCTCCCGTCAGGAATTGGTCAGGTTTTGGATCCATTTACCCTGGCGGATCATATAAGCGCCCAGGGCGGATTTGAGGATATCCGTACCGCAACAAATGAAGTACAGCGGCAGGATGGAAATGCCGGTATATCGGCTCAGCAGCCACGCCAGCGGCACGCAGAAGCCCCACACAAAGCAACTGTCAAACAGGAAGGTCACCAGGGTCTGACCGCCGGAGCGGAGGGTAAAGTAAGCGGCGTTGGTGTAGCCATTGAAGGGCAGCATCAGGGCGGAAATGCAGATGAGCTGCGTAGCCAATGTCCGCACCTCGTCGGTGGCTTTGTAAAGTTGGGGGAACAGACCGGAGGTGGCAGCCATCAGACCACCAAAGAGAATACAGGACACCACGGAAGCAAAGTGGAGCTTTCTGCCCGTATCCCGCACCGGCTCTTCTTTTTCGCCGGCACCCAGCATCTGACCGATGATGATGCCCACTGCATTGCCCAGGGCCATGTAGACCACACCGGACAGATTGTAAATGGTGCTGGAAATGTTCAGCGCCGGCACCACATCCAGGCCTCTGGTGGAGTAGCACTGGTTCAGTGTGGTCATGCCGGTGGACCACAGCGCTTCGTTGATCAGCAGCGGCATGCCCTTCCAAATGATCCGCCAAAGCAGATTGCCCGGAATGTGCAGGCTGCGGTAAGTGCCCCGGATAAAGGGCATCTTCTCTGCATGACGATGAGTCCAAATGACTACCACAGCCAGTTCCACATAGCGGGAGATAACGGTGGCGGTGGCAGCGCCCACAACACCCATGGCAGGAAAGCCGAAATAGCCGAAGATCAGCACCCAGTTCAGGGCCAGGTTAACAAAAACGGCAGTGGTACTGGCCAGCATCGGCACCATCGTTTCACCGGATTCCCGGAGGGTACCGGCATAGGCGTTGGAGAAGGCGAAGGCCGGCAGGCCCCACAGCATCACCAATAGATAATCCTGTCCGTAGCTCAGGATCCCGGCAGCATCAGCCTGATTGCCTTCGCCGGTCAGATACATCCGGATCAGCGGATCACCGGCCAACAGGAAGATGCCGATGCCCACTGCAGAGATTAGCGCACCTACCAAAAGCTTAAACCGGAAGGTGTAACGCACGCCTTCCTGGTCGCCGGAGCCATGAAACTGGGCGGTGAAAATGCCGGCGCCGGAGGTGGCGCCAAAGACGCAGAGGTTAAAGACGAACAGCAGCTGGTTGACGATGGCAACGCCGCTCATGGGGATCTGCCCCACCTGGCCCACCATGATGTTATCCAGCAGGGAAACGAAGTTGGCGATGCCGTTTTGAATGATGATGGGCAGCGCTACGGCGATAACGCGCCGATAGAATGCCCGGTCACCGATAAATTTGCGAAGCATAGGCTCTTACTTTTCCTCCAGGATCTTGTCAACGATCTCGCACATATCGTCGAGCTTGCGCAGCATGTCAGCAGCCAGGCGGATCTGACCTCTGGTACGCTCCAGGTTCTGGTTGGGATAAGAAATCTTAAAGTAGCGGTCGCCGTCCAGGTAGTCCTTCAGGAAGCGGGTAGCCAGCTCGATGGTGATGGCGATGGCACTCAGCGGCAGCATCTCCATCTCTGTATCGGTCATGCTGGCGGCAGACAGGAAGCCACGGGTGTAGACCTCAAACAGGTGCAGATCCAGGCAAATGTCCTGGCTCTCCTCCACACCGCTGCTGGCAGCGCCAAAACGGATGGAGTCGCCGTAATCGAACAGGCCGAGACCGGGCATGACGGTGTCCAGGTCCAGTACACACAGATATTCTCTGGTATTCTCGTCCAGCAGAACGTTGTTCAGCTTGGTGTCGTTGTGGGTCACCCGCAGGGGCAGCATGCCCTGCTCCAGCATCCGCTGTAGAGTGCAGGCCAGCAACTCGTGCCGCATCAGGAACTCCACCTCGGGAGCAACATCCTTCAACCGGTCGCAGGGGTCGGCCTCCATGGACTCCCGCAGCAGACGGTAGCGGTCCACGGTGTTGTGGAAGTTGGGGATGGTCACGTGCAGGCTCTCGGCAGGGAAGTCTGCCAGCAGAGTCTGAAAGTTACCGAAAGCCAGAGCGCTCTGGTAAAAATCCGTTTCGGATTCGGGAGCATCCAGGGAAACGCCCTCCACAAACTCGTACATCCGCCAAAATTCGCCGTCCTCATCGTAATGATAGCACAGACCATCGTTGGCCAGGGTGAAGTGGATGGTGTGCCGGGGATCCGGATCCTTCTTTCTCAGATGCTCCGTGATGGCCTGGGCATTCTCCATGACTTCCACGGGCTTTTGGAAAACATACTGGTTGATGCGCTGCAAAATATATGTACGACCGGCATCGGTTTCCACCTTCAGGGTCGTATTGATATGACCGGAGCCGAATTCCTTGCAGGAAACAGGCGTGCCAACAGTCTGAAACGCAAATGCTGCACTGGGTAACTGCATAAACATTCTCCTTGCATAAAATCTCAAATTTAATCATAGCATACAGACCGCCAAAAAGCAAGGAAAAAATCCTCCCTTTTTCTGGAAAGGGAGGATTTTTGGAGAGTTTTAGCACTTTTTCATCAGACGGACGTAGAATTCCACGGCCTTGCAAATGGACTCCAGGCGGATCTTCTCGTCATTGCCATGGATGGTAGCCCGTTCTGCGCTGCTCAGGTCCATGGCGCTGAAGCGGTAGACCTTGTCGGAAATCTTGCCGTAGTGCCGGGAGTCGGAGCACTGCACCATGAGGTAGGGAGAAACGATACAGCCGGGCCAAGTCTCAGCTACGGTGGCGGCCACTTTGTCCCAGCCCTCGCAGTCGGTGCGGGAGATCCGGCTGGGCTCAAAGGATTCCAGCGCGGAAACTTCCACCGTTTCGTCGCCCACGGTCTTGCGCAGATAATCCAGGGCAGAAGCCACGGAATCTTCCGGATTTAACCGCATGTTGGCAACCATTCGAGCCTCCGGCGGGATGACGTTCCGGGCAGAGCTGCCTTCCATCTGGGTGAAGGCCACGGTGGTTCGGACCAGGGCATTCATCTCACCGCCGCTGAGCCGGCCCAGCAGGTCGATGACCCAGCCGAAGCACCACATGTTGGCAAAAATCACACGGTACAGGAAGGTGGAGTGGCGGCCCAGGGTATCGAACATCTCGGCAACAGGTTTGGTGATGTGGGCCTTGAAGGGATGGCTTTCCAGCCGGGTGCAGGCCCGGGACAGCACGCCCACCGGGGTGTGGGGCTTGGGGGCAGAGGCGTGGCCGCCGGCAGAAACGGTCTTGAACTGGGCATTCATCATGCCCTTTTCGGCAATACCGATGAGACCGCAGGGGACCTTCACACCGGGGAAGACATTTTCCACCACGGCACCGCCTTCGTCCACTACCATGGCAGGATCGATGCCATGCTCGGCAAACCAATCCACAATGTGGGCAGCGCCCGGGCCGTTGACCTCTTCGCCACCGGAGAAGGCAAAGTACACATCATGCTCCGGCTGGAATCCCTGGCCGATCAGAGCGTTGGCAGCCGACAGCACACCGTTGAAAGTGGCCTTGGTGTCCAAAGTGCCACGGCCCCACATGCAGCCATCTTCGATGATGGCCTCAAAGGGGGGCTTGGTCCAGCATTCTTCGTTCACCGGCACCACATCGTAATGGGCCATCATGACGGCCGGATCTCCGGCGGCTTTGCCGGCCCACTTGAACAGCAGGCCACGGTCCGGCATCCGGTCAAAGCTGCAGACCCGGAACACATTGGGGTAAAGCTCCGGCAGCAGTGCGATCATCTTCTCAAATTCCGCGTCATCTTCCAAACTGTGGTCAGAATAGGAAATGGTCTTGCAGCGGATCAGCTGACCCAGGGCATCGGTAGCAGCCTGGCGGTCAAATTCTGCCGTTTCCTGGCAGATCGGCGGCTGCTTCTTCGGCTGGAACAGCACAGCCCGCACTAGGATCACCGCCAAAAAGGCTACAAACAGGCCCAGCAGAATGTAGCCTACCATTTACAGCACTCCCTTCTTGTACATGATCCGGGCAGTGCCGATGGTAAACAGGGCAGAAACGGGAACCATAATGCCGACGGTGCCGGAGTTGAGGGCAGGCACGAAGATAAACAGCACCAGCATCAGCAGAATGGGCGCCACAGCGATCTTCCAGGTCTTGCTGATAAAGGCCACACCAAGGCCACCGAAGAGGGCGGGCAGGATCTGGGCAAAGGCAGGCTCCAGCACGGGAGCGCTGAGGATGGGGGTCAGCGGCACGATGCAGATCACACCGATGATCACGATCAGCGTGGTCACGATGGAGGAGGTGGCGATGGCGATGGTGGAGATCAGCTCACCCTCCTCGGAATTGGCGCTGACTTCATTCTGCTCCAGTGCGTTGATGGCGCAGGGCAGCTTCAGGTTGGAAATGTTACCGGTGACGAAGCTGAGGTAGCTGCCGCCGGCACCCAACATGGGCACAAAGGTCACGGTTTCGATGGCACCGACGGTCCAGTACATGGGAGCAGTAGCCACCAGGCCCATGCCCAGTGCCTTCCAGTCGGGGGTGACACCAAAGATGATGGCCACCGCAATAGGCAGCATCAGCAGCAGGAAGCCCACGCTGACATTCCAAATTCGGCCGTCACGATGGACGGAATCCATATAGCTCATATTCTTCTTCATTGCAGGCACCTCCTTACCGCAGCCAGGCGGTCAGCGGAATGGCAGCCGCCATACCGACCACCAGGCTGATGGGCAGCGCATATTCACCCAGCCACTTCAGCTTGGGCTTCTTCATCAGCAGGCCGCAAACCACCATGGCCAGGGCGGAAACCACCATGACACCCACGGGGATCAGGCCGTAAGTAGCGGAAACAGCAATCTGCTTCTCGACTTCTGCGCCGTTTTCCACCACGGTCTGGGTGACGAAACGGGCTTCAGGGGTCCACAGCATGTACACTTCGCAGAAAACAAAACCCAGGAACGCGGAGATCATACCGATGAACAGGGCGTTCTGGAAAATATCGGCCCACTTGGCATCCCGCTTGCCCATGCTGTCCATGCCACTTTGCAGCTTCTTGCCGATCAGCGGCACCAGGAAAATGCCCACCATGATGGAAATGGTCATAACGAGCAGCACATTGACAAACTGCTGAGCGGTCAGTGCGGAGCTGGAGCCCAGGCTCTGGCCCATGGCCTCCAGGGCGTTGGAAGCGGCGATGGTCTCATAGCTCATGGAGCCCACAACGGAAAGCCGCAGCCAGGGCAGCGCCAGGCCCAGCTTCTTGCTCAGAGCGATGACACTGATAACGATGGCAACTGCCGGAGCAATGGTAAAGACGGCGGCAGTGCCGATGGTCTTGCGGATCCGGGCCTGGTCCATGCCGATGGCTTTGCTGCGACGCAGTGCCTTGACCAGGAAATACACTGACTGGGCCAGCACCACTGCTACCACCAGGCCTGCCAGTATGAACAGGATGGGATGGTTTACATGAAATTCCATAAAAATACCTCCTTTAAGGACTTTTGTCATTATATCACGAATTGTGCCACAAAACAAGGGCAGTTTTTAAGCGATATTTTCCGCAAATGATGGCCGAATGTCCTTGCTTTTGAGAGAAAAATGATGTACAATGATATATAGTTTTTTGAAGTGAGGCGTGAGGATATGATAAGTATCGCTTTTGACAACGAACAATACCTGCGCACCCAATCTGAGCACATCCGGCAGCGCATTGCCCAGTTTGGCGGCAAGCTGTATCTGGAGTTCGGCGGTAAGCTGTATGATGATTACCACGCAGCCCGTGTCCTGCCCGGTTTCCAGCCCGACAGCAAGCTGCGCATGCTGCTGCAGATGAAGGAGCAGGTGGAGGTTGTCGTGGCCATCAATGCCGATGACATTGAAAAGAATAAGATCCGTGGCGATCTGGGCATTACCTATGACCGGGACGTGGTGCGGCTGATCAATATTTTCCGGGACTTTGGCCTCTATGTTTCCAGCGTGGTACTGACCCGATATAATGACCAGCCTATCGCCCGTGCCTTCCAGGCCCGTCTGGAGTCCATGGATATCAAGGTCTACCATCACTATAATATTCCCGGCTACCCCGGCGATACGGCCCATGTGGTGAGCCAGGAGGGCTTCGGCAGAAATGATTATATCGAAACCACCCGGTCCCTCGTGGTGGTCACAGCTCCCGGCCCCGGCAGCGGCAAGTTGGCCACCTGCCTGAGTCAGTTGTACCATGAGAATCAGCGGGGCGTGAAGGCCGGCTACGCTAAGTTTGAGACCTTCCCGGTGTGGAATCTGGCTCTGAATAATCCGGTGAACCTGGCCTATGAGGCAGCCACGGCAGACCTTTCCGACGTGAATATGATCGACCCCTACCATCTGGAGGCCTACGGTACCACCACCGTCAACTACAACCGGGATGTGGAAGCCTTCCCTGTGTTGGTGGCTATGTTTGAGCAGATTCTGGGCCGGTGCCCCTATAAGTCCCCCACGGACATGGGCGTCAATATGGTGGGCAACTGTATCATCGACCAGAATGTTGCCAAGGAAGCCTCCTGCCAGGAGATTGTCCGCCGCTATTATACGGCTCTCTGCGACCAAAAACGGGGCAGAAACAACGACGGCGCTGTCCGCAAGCTGGAAATGCTGATGCGGAAGGTGGGCGTGGAGCCCGGCATCCGTCGGGTGGTGCAGCCTGCCCTGGATCGGGAAGCCGCTACCGGCATGCCTGCGGCGGCCATGGAGCTGCCCGATGGCACCATCGTCACCGGTCGTACCTCCGATATGCTGGGTGCTTCTTCGGCGCTGCTGATGAACGCTTTGAAGAAACTGGCCGGTATGCCCGACGAGATGCATCTGATCTCTCCCGTGGTTCTCGACCCCATCCAGCACCTGAAGGTGGACCACCTGGGCAACCGCAATCCAAGACTGCACACCGATGAGACCCTCATCGCCCTGTCCATCTGCGCTGCCACCAATCCCATGGCAGAACTGGCCATGGAGCAGCTGAGTAAGCTCCGCGGCTGCGATGTCCACTCTACTGTCATCCTGTCGGCTGTGGACGAAAATACCTTCAAGCGTCTGGGCGTCAATCTGACCACCGAGGCAAAGTACAAAGGATAACAAAAGATCCGGCTTCCTGGGAAGCCTGATCTTTGATTTTTACAGTTCCAATTTCAGGTCGCCTTCCTTGATCCAGCCCCACTTGCGCAGCAGGAGGCCAAACAGCCAGCTGAGGACCGCCGGCAGCAGGAAGCAGATCAGCACCAGGCCGATCCAGTCCATGGGGGTGATGGCGGCCTTGATACCGCTGGTCACATCGCTGACCCAGCCAGTGTACACGCCAATCTGACCCACAAAGCCGCAGGTGCCCATGCCGGAGGACACCGGCGCACCGTTCATTTCCAGGCGGAACACGCAGGTGGCCAGAGGACCTGTGATCATGGATGCCAGGATTGGCGGGATCCAGATTCGGGGATTTTTCACGATGTTGGGCATTTGCAGCATGCTGGTGCCGATGCCCTGAGCCACCAGGCCGCCCCAGCGGTTCTCCCGGAAACTCATGACGGCAAAGCCTACCATCTGTGCGCAGCAGCCTGCCACAGCGGCACCGCCTGCCAGGCCGGTCAGACCCAGGGCGGCACAGATAGCGGCAGAAGAAATGGGCAGGGTCAGGGCGATGCCAATGATGGCGGAAACCAGGATGCCCATCAGGAAGGGCTGTTGGTTGGTGGCCCATTTGACGGCGTCACCTACGGCGCTGGCTGCTTTGCCAATGGGAGCGGCAATGAGGCAGGACAGGCCAATGCCCACCAAAATGGTGAGGATGGGGGTCACCAAAATATCGATCTTGGTCTCCTTGGAGATCAGTTTGCCGCATTCGCAGGCCACGATGGCGATGACGTACACTGCCAACGGGCCGCCTGCACCGCCGATGGCGTTGGCAGCAAAGCCTACAGGAACCAGGGAGAAGAGCACCATCTGCGGTGCGTGGAGGGCATAGCCGATGGCGATGGCAATGCCGGGGCCAACCATCAGGGAGGCCAGGCCGCCGATGGTGTAACCGGTGTCACCGATGGTCACCAAAATGGCGTTTAGAAAACCAATGTGAAATTGCTGACCGATGGTGTTGAGGATGGTACCCACAAGCAGCGTGCAGAACAGACCTTGTGCCATTGCACCCAATGCATCGATGCCATAGCGCTTGCCGGAGAAAAGAATGTCCTTGCGTTTCAGAAAAGCAGAGAATTTGCTCATATCATCGCTTCCTTTCTATTGTTTTCTATACTTTACCAAGGAAAAAGCCACTTGTCAATATCACCCGATAAAACAAGCCCCGGCATGAGCCGGGGCTTGCGGATTATAAGTAGGGAAGACATGCCTCAAACAGGGCATTGGCATCGGAGAACCGTCCGTCCTTGGTATTGCAGCCAAATACACCTACCAAAATATATCCGCCCGGTACCTGGTAAGCGGCAAGCAGACAGGCACCGGCAGGACCGGTGGTGCCGGTTTTCAGACCAACAGCCAGGTCGTGATAATAGGTACTCTTGGATTGGATGAGGTAGTTGGTGTTGTAAAGGGTGGCGGAACAGCTCTTGCCGTCCTTATTTTTGTATGTAATGGTCACTTCATTGGTGGCGCAGACCCGGGCCAGCAACTCATGCTCCAGGGCCAGGGTGCCAACGATGGCCAGCGCCTGCAGGGAAAAATAGTGCTTGCTGTGGTGATAACCGTCGGGATTTGCAAGGTTAGTATTGATCATGCCCAACGTCTTGGCCTGCCGGTTGCATTCGGAAACGAAAGCCTTGATGGCCTCTTTTACGCTGGCGTTTTCGTTTTTTAGGATCACCCGACCAGCCGCTGCTGCCAAAATATAGGAAGCATCGCAGCCGCTGGGCAGCATGGCACCGTAGATCAGATTTTCCACACTCACCACATCGCCTTTTCGGAAACCTGCGATGGTGGAATCGTCCGTCACATAGGATAATTCATTGCCGACCGTGACGGTCTGGTCAACCTGCAGATATTGCAGTGCCACATAGGAAGTAAACAGCTTGGTGGTGCTGGCAGGATAGACGATGACCTCTACCGCAGCGCTGCTGTAGAGGAAATGGTTATTCCGGGTGTCGAAGATGAATGCGTTTTGCGCATGCAGCTGAGGGATCTTCGATGCGGGAATATTTGTCAGCGACTGCTCGGGCTCCGTGGGCGCTGTGGTGGAGGGTTTGGTGGTTTCTGTGGGCTTGGGCCTGGTGGTCTCCGTCGGTTTCGGTTCCGTGGGCTTCGTTGTTGGAGGTGCGGTGGGTGCCGTTGTAGGCGGCACGGTGGGTACCGTTGTGGGAGGCACGGTGGGTATCGTTGTGGGGGGCACGGTGGGAACCGTGGTGGACGGCAGGGTCACCGTCATGGTGGGCATTGGAACGGTACCGGTGGTACCGGGTTGTGTGACAGTGGTCGAAGGCAGGGCAGAACTGCTGCCGAGGCTGGGCAGACTCTCTTGCACGCAGCCGGTCAGCGCAGAGGTCAGCAGTACCAGTGCCAGAGCCAGGCAAAGAATCTTATTGTTGCAGGCGATCATGGTCAGGATCCTTCCTAAAAATGTAAAACAAGTAATTCCCATCATACCCCTTTTTTTGACAAAAGTCAATGATTTCCCCATAAAAAGCCCGGGCATACAGCCGTACGCCCGGGTGATATGACAAATTAGGGGAAAAGTTGACCGGCATGCTCCAAAGGCGCACCCGTAATATCCACATTCACATAGGGAGAAGTATGGTAGCGGACAAAACAGCACAGCCCTGCACTGTTTTGGGCAATAGCGGTAATTTCGCCGCTTTCCACGGTCAGCACAAAGGTTTCGGTTTCGTCCATGGGGACATTTTCGGTGCCCATGTATTCACCGTGGTCGTCAAAAACAGGCTGCATTTCGGTGGTGTAGTGAAGCACTAGATTTGTTCCATCGAAGCTGTATTCGCCCATCAGGTCGCAGCCGCCGCCGGGGAAATACCAGCCGGAACCGTCGTTCGCATACACGTCGTGACTGGCTTCAAAGGTGCCGTTCTCAAAGAATTGGAGGGTATAAACAGTCATGAATCGATTGCCAAATTCGCTGTCGTTGGGTGTGCCCAGGGCATACCAGCTGCCGCACATGGAGAAGGGCAGCACCGCGTCCCGATCAGGCTGGCTGCCGGGATGATACTGGAATGTATGGCCCGTGCCTTCCTGCAGCAGATGCAGGACACCGTCCACAAAGGAAATTTGGTAGACATCAATGGCAGGTACCTCTGCTTCCAAATCCCAATCCCAGTAGTTGTAGGAAAGGATCAGCTGGCTGCCGGTAAGCGTGTAGGTGCCGTCATACATGTCAGCGCCCATGGCACCGTCCCAGTAGGTACCGTAGGTGTAAAGCGGGGTTTCGTAATCCACGGCCATATAGCCCATATGGTAGTAGCTGAATGTGCCGTCTTCGTTGAACTGATAGCTGGTAAGATACAGGGAACCGTAGTTCATTTCCGCCCGATGCCAGGCACCGAGCAGTGTACCGTCCGCCTTCAGGCAGATGGTGACGGTGACGGTGATGCCAGGGTCGACCTCCATACCGGGAGCGTGACTGCAGTAGATGCGGTCGATCATCATTCCCTCGGGGATGGCGTCAAAGAACAGTCCCATCGGCTCGTCCGTATAGATAAAATTCACCTGCAAATCATTCTGTTGCGCCATATCCCGCACTTCCTCCACAGAGGTGGCGGCGGAAAAATCGGGCACAATGGCGCAGTCCCGAACAACAAACAGCTCCACACTGGTAATGTTTTCCACAATCGTGCCCCAGCCGGGTTCATGGCGGACAACGGTGCCGGGTGCTTTGCTGGAATCTGTGACATAGGTGATTTGGTAGCGGATACCCAAATTTTCCAGGGCGCCAGTGACAGTGTCCACATGGGTGCCTGCATAGTTCTGCAAAACAGTGGTTGCTGCCTCCATGGGTGTTTTCCGATCCAGCAGACCCAGGACGGCGGCAGCACCCACCAGGATGACCAGCAGGATCACCAGGATCCACCAGGGGAAGCCTCGCTTTTGCTGCTGATGCGGAACAACTGCTGCCTCATCATCCACAGTAAAGGCGCAGTTGCCGATTTTTCCCTTTTTGATGAGCCTGCGCAGGCCGGTGCCCCATTGGTTCCGCTTGGCCAGGCCCCAAATGATCCAGGGGATGATGGCGATAAAGGTAATGTACATGGCCAGGGCGCAAAAACCGTACAGCAAACCCGGGCGTGGTTCAAAGGTCTTTTGGCGTATGAACTTCCGCCAGGACCAGGCGTTCATAAACAGCGGCAGGATAAAGAAACCGAATCCAGGAATGCAGGTCAGCAGGAACCAAATGAACATTCTGCCGGTGACGGTTTTCAGCATCAGTTTTTCGTCTGCCTGGCTGAAGCTGTTTTCGTGCAGCCATTGGGCGTATTCGGCGCTATAACCTCTGGCCATAAGTGTCCCTCCGTTTCAGTGATGGGTTACCTTAAAAATAGCACAAATTTTCCAAAAAATCAATCTTTGCCCACAAAAATCGCCTGTACGGAAACCGTACAGGCGAAAATTTTATACTTTCTGCTCGCAGTAGACACAGCGGTATGCGCCTTCGACCATTTTTGCGGCCTGGGGCAGCTCCTGCTCAGTCTGGCAGATGCATTTTGCGTTGCGGCAAACCTTGTCATAGACCCAGCCGTCGGTGTCGATGGCCTCCCGGACGGGATCGGCATTGGCTTCCTCCAGCAGCTTCAGGATCAGGGCCATACGCATGTACTTGCCGTTCAGGGTCTGACGGAAGTAGGCGGCCCGGGGATCATCGTCCACCTTCACGGAGATCTCGTTGACACGGGGCAGGGGATGCAGCACAGCCATATCGGCCTTGGCTAAAGCCATCTTCTCGGCGGTCAGCACATAGCTGTCCTTCAGCCGCTCGTATTCCTCCGGGTCATCGAAACGCTCCCGCTGGATGCGGGTCATGTACAGAATGTCCAGCTCCGGGATGGCATCTTCCAGGGAAGTGACTTCGGTGTAGGGGATGCCGTGCTTGTCCAGCACGCCGATTCGCACATAGTCCGGCAGCATCAGCTCCTTGGGGGAGATCAGCACAAAGCGGATGTTCTCGTAGCGGCTCATGGCCTCGATGAGGGAGTGGACGGTGCGGCCGTACTTCAGGTCGCCGCACAGGCCGATGGTCAGATTATCCAGCCGGCCCATCTCTCTGTGGATGGTCAGCAGGTCGGCCAGGGTCTGGGTGGGATGCTGATGGCCGCCGTCGCCGGCGTTGATGACGGGGATGGTGGCGCCACGTGAGGCCACATAGGGTGCGCCTTCCTTGGGGTGACGCATGGCGATGATGTTTGCGTAGTTGCTTACCGTCTTGGCGGTGTCGGACACGCTTTCGCCCTTAGCAGCGGAGGAAGAGCTGGCTTCGCTGAAGCCCAGGACGCTTCCGCCCAGCTCCAGCATGGCAGCCTCAAAGCTCAGACGGGTACGGGTGGAGGGCTCGAAGAATAGGGTGGCCAGGGTCTTGTGACGGCAGGCCTCCCAGTATTTTTCGGGATGCTCGGCAATATCCTCGGCGGTGGCGATCAGCTGATCCAGCTCTTCAACGGAAAAGTCAAGAATGGAAATGAGGCTTCTCATATTACTTCGCTCCGTTCACGGCCAGGTAATTCTTGATCCGGGTGACATTTTCTTCGTTGGCGGGATCCTCTTCCAGATACTCGATGATGTCATAGACATCGACAACAGAGTAAACGGGGAAGCCGAACTGCTCCTCGATCTCCTGCATAGCGCCCTTTTCGCCCTGGCCCTTTTCCTTGCGGTCGACCATGATGAAGGTGGCGATGACCCGGGTAGCATCCAGGTGGCTCAGGATCTCCATGCTCTCGCGGATAGCGGTACCGGCGGTGATCACGTCCTCGATGATGACGATCTCTTCGCCTGCCTGGGGCACATAGCCCACGAAGGTGCCGCCTTCGCCGTGATCCTTCACTTCCTTACGGTTGAAGAAGAAGGGCAGATCCAGGCCTTCCTTGGACAGAGCGACAGCAGCGGAGATGGAGAGGCTAATGCCCTTGTAAGCAGGGCCGTACAGAACAGCTTCCTTCTTGCCCAGCTTTTCCATGTAAGCTCTGGCGTAGAACTCACCCATCTTGGTGATCTGGTCACCGGTCTTGATCATACCGGCATTGACGAAATAGGGGATCTTGCGGCCGGACTTGGCGGTGAAATCGCCGAACTTCAGAACGCCTGCACCCTGCAGGAATTCGATAAACTCTCTCTTGTAAGCTTCCATTTGTTATTCCTCCTGAATAATGATCGTAGGGCGGGATTGATCCCGCTGGTTTTTTGAGGTGTGTGCAGTAGCCGCGGGAGCAAGCCCCCGCCCTACATATTGTGATTACAGATGCCCCGCCTCGGAGCCGGTGGGATTCTGGATGGAGTAGCCCACATTCACCAGATGGTCAGCCACACGCTCCAGACCCAGAACGGTGGAGGTGTAGTAGGGACTGTGGGTGACGCTGCAGTTGCCCTCAGCCAGACGGGCGTAATGCTTGGCAGTGAGGGTTTTCTTCATCTCATCCACCTGATCTTCATGGTCGGTCAGTTCCGGCAGACAGGCGAAATTGTGGTTTTCAAAGGCATCTCTTGCCACGGTGAACATGGAAAGGACGGCCTCGCACATGGTGCGGATCTCGGTCTTGGCTTCCTCGGAATATACCAGTTCCTTTTGCTGCATTTCCTGGGCGATGTCATAGAAATTCACAGCATGGTCGCCGATTCGCTCCAGGTCATTGAGCACATGGAAGTAAGCGGCAATGGTGGTCTCGTCGCTGGCGCTGATATGGGCAGAAAGCTTGATCAGGAAGGTGGTCAGCGCAGCGTTGGTAAAGTCGATGATCTCTTCATTTTCGGTGATGGCCTTGCCGTTGGCAGGGCTGCCGGTCTGCAGAGCATCGAAAGAGAGCTGGGTGTTTTCCTTAGCCAGAGACAGCATATAGTCCATTTCCTGCTTCACCTGTGCCAGAGCCACGGAGGGCATGGCCAGCATGTGATCGTCCACAAAACGCAGAGCGCGAACGGGTTCGGACTCCTGCTTCTCCCGGATCACAGTCTTGGAGAAGTTAACCAGCTGCTTGACAAAGGGCAGCAGCAGCAAGGTGGTGGTCACATTGAAGATCACATGGAAAGCGGATACACGCATCTGCAGGGACATGGTATCGCTGCCGGGGAAGAAGGAAGTCAGCAAATTGATCACCGGCTGGCGGAAGATCCAGATGATGACGGTGAACAGGACTGTGCCGATGGTGTTAAAGGTAAAATGGATCAGGGCCACCCGCTTGGAGTTGGCGTTGGCACCGGCGCAGGCCAGCAGTGCGGTGACGCAGGTACCGATGTTGGCACCCAGCACGATGAACAGAGCCAAATCCAGTTCCATAACACCGGTACCCACCATGGTGATCACAACGCCGGTGGCGGCAGACGAACTCTGGATCAGTGCGGTGAAGATCACGCCCACAAAGATCAGCAGCAGGGGGAAGTTGATGACACTGAAAATACCTGTAAACAGTTCCTTGATCAGGGTGTTGCCGAAAGCCTGGTCGCTGCTCATGATTTCCAGACCCACGAAGATCAAACCCAGACCGCTGCACAGTGTACCGGCGAGCTTGACCTTATCATTTTTGACAAAGCCCATCATCACGCCGGCAAAGGCCAGCAGATACATGGCCATGTCGAAATAATCATTTTTCAGAGCCACCAGAACACCGGTGATGGTGGTACCGATGTTGGCGCCCATAATGACAGGGGTGGCCTGCATCAGGGTCATAACACCTGCGTTGACCAGACCGATGACCATGACGGAGGTGGCGGACGAACTTTGAATAATAGCGGTGACAGCAGCGCCGACGCCCACGCCGGAGAAGCGGTTACCAACGATCTTACCCAAAAGACGCTGCATGCCGTTGCCTGCGCTCTTTTCCAGCGCTTCGCTCATGAAATTCATGCCGACGATGAAAATGCCGACACCGGCCAGCAGCCAGATCATGCTTTGAAACAGTTGGAGAATTTCTTCAGCTGTAAACATAGTCTATTTTCCTCTCAGTATCCGGGGAAATCAGTCACAGAACTCAGCCACGCAGCGCTCGTAAGCAGCCACGGGATCGGCAGCGGCGGTGATGGGACGGCCGACAACGATATAGTCGGAACCGATCTCCTTGGCGGCGGCGGGGGTCATGACACGCTTCTGGTCGCCCACATCGCCGTCAGCAAAGCGGACACCGGGGGTGATGGTCAGGAAATCACGGCCGCAGCGGTCGTGAACCTTGCCGGCCTCCAGGGGGGAGCAAACGATGCCGTCCAGGCCGCTCTCGGCAGCGCAGGAAGCATAGTGCATAACGACCTCGTCGATGGGAGCGTGGATCATCAGATCGTTTTCCATGCTCTCCTGGTCGGTGGAGGTCAGCTGGGTAACAGCGATCAGCAGGGGACGGGTGCCGTCGGCGCGGGTCAGACCTTCCAGGGCGGCCTTCATCATGTTCTTGGTGCCGGCAGCATGCAGGTTGGTGATGTCCACATCCAGGTTGGACAGCACGGCCATGGCCTTCTTAACAGTGTTGGGGATGTCGTGCAGCTTCAGATCCAGGAAAATCTTGTGGCCACGGGCCTTGATCTCCTTAACGATTGCGGGGCCTTCTGCGTAGTACAGCTCCATGCCGATTTTCACAAAGGGCTTGCGGCTGCAGCCAGCGAACTTATCCAGGAATGCAAAGGTTGCTTCAGCGGAAGCAAAGTCACATGCTACGATTACGTCTTTTCCCATTAGTGGGCACCTCCAATAATATCTTTCAAATTTTCAATTTTGTATTTCTTCATAACGGTGGGCAGATCCTCGATGATTCGCTTGCAGGCGAAGGGATCCACCAGGTTGGCAGCGCCCACTTCCACAGCGGTAGCACCGGCCAGCATCAGCTCGATCACATCCTCGGCCTTGCTCACACCACCCATACCCACGATGGGGATCTGCACGGCTTCATACACCTGGTAGACCATGCGAACCGCCAGGGGGAGCAGAGCGGGGCCGGACATACCGCCGGTCTTGTTGGCGATGATGGGCTTTTTCTTGTTCAGATCGATGCGCATGCCCAGCACGGTGTTGATCAGGCTGACGGCGTCAGCGCCGCCTTCCTCGCAAGCCTTGGCAATGGCACAGATATCGGTGACATTGGGGCTGAGCTTGACGATAACGGGCTTGGTAGTGACAGCCTTGACCGCCTGGGTCACTTCCTTAGCCATGGCAGGGTCAGTGCCGAAGCACATGCCGCCGCCGTGGACATTGGGGCAGGAGATGTTGACTTCCAGCCAGCCCACCTGCTCTTCCTTGTCCAGCTTGCGGCAGGTTTCCACATACTGCTCAATGGAGAAGCCGCTGACATTTGCCATAACGGGCTTGTGGAAGAATTCTTTCATCTCAGGCAGCTCATGGGCGATGACATGATCCACACCGGGGTTCTGCAGGCCCACAGCATTGAGCATACCGCCGTCAAATTCGGCGATTCGGGGGGTAGGGTTGCCAAACCGGGGCTCCAGGGTGGTTCCCTTGAAGGAGAAGGTGCCCAGTATATTGATGTCATACAGCTCTGCAAACTCCTTGCCGAAGCCGAAGGTGCCGGAGGCGGGGATTACGGGATTGTCCATTTCAATGCCGCAAAGATTTACTTTCGTGCTCATCCGAACACCTCCTCACGGAAAAATACGGGGCCGTCTTTGCAGACCCGCTTGTATCCATTGTTGGTCTGAATGGTGCAGCCCATGCAGGCACCGAAGCCGCAGCCCATCCGCTCCTCGAAGGAATACTGACCGGAGGTGGTCATCACCTTCTCCATGGCCTTAAACATGGGCATGGGACCGCAGGAATAGAAGTAAGTGTAGTCCAGGCGGGAAATCACATCGGTGACAAAGCCCCGGGTGCCAACGCTGCCGTCAGCGGTGGCGAGGTAGACATCGGCGCCCAGTTCACGGAAATCCTTGGCAAGGAAAATTTCTGCGCTGGTGTTGAAGCCCAGCACCACCTGGGGGTGCTTGCCCTCGGCAATCAGCTTCTTGCAGAGATTATACATGGGAGGCACGCCAACGCCGCCACCCACCAGCACCGGCCGATCGCCGGAGAGCGTGGTGTCGTAGCCGTTGCCCAGGCCCGTCAGCACATCCAGCTCGGTGCCTACAGGCAGCTTTGCCATGATCTCGGTGCCGCTGCCCACCACCTTGTAGATGAGCGTCAGCGTGGTTTCATCATAATCGCAGACAGAAATGGGCCGGCGCAGGTATTTTTCCGGCAGCCGCAGATCCACAAACTGACCGCAGTTGGTAATGGCAGAGGTGTCACCCTCCAAAACCATCTTGTATACCACATCCGTCAGCGCTTCATTGCTGACGATGGTGAAAATTCCTTGTTTCATCGGAACTCCTTTCTACGATAGTGTCATTGCGAACCAGTGCGAACACTGGTGTGGCAATCCCCTAAGGTTTCCGAAAAGTCCGGGGGATTGCCACGGGCCTGTCGGCCCTCGCAATGACAGATGTTTATTAAGCGTCGATAGTGGAGATAGTCAGCGTGGTTTCTTCCAGCACATCCAGCAAGGCCTTGACGGTATCCAGGGCGGTGAAGATGGTCACATTGTTCTCGGTAGAGATCTGGCGGATCTGGATGCCGTCGTTGGCATCGGCAGCGGGATCTCTGGTGTTGATGACATAGGCGATGTGACCCTGGCGCAGGGCGTTGGGGATTTCCTCGCTGCCCTCGCTGATCTTGCCCAGGGCGTGGGTGCGGATGCCGTTTTCCTTCAGGAACTTGGCGGTGCCGGAGGTGGCCTCAATGTTGAAGCCCAGCTGATAGAACCGGCGGATCAGAGGCAGGGCCTCTTCCTTGTCCTTGTCGGCGATGGTGGCCAGCACCGTGCCGTAGTTCTGCAGATGCATGCCGGAAGCCTGCAGGGCCTTGTACAGCGCACGGGTCATGGTCCGGTCGTAGCCGATGGCTTCGCCGGTGGACTTCATTTCGGGGGACAGGTAAGCATCCAGACCGCGCAGCTTGTTGAAGGAGAACACAGGGGCCTTCACATAGAAGCGCTCCTTCTCGGCAGGATAGATGTCGAAAATGCCCTGTTCCTTCAGGCTCTTGCCCAGGATGACCTCGGTGGCGATGTCAGCCAGGGAGTAGCCGGTGGCCTTAGACAGGAAGGGAACGGTACGGGAGGAGCGGGGGTTGACCTCGATGATGAACACATTGTCCTTGTCATCGACGATGAACTGGATGTTGAACAGGCCCACGATGCCGATGCCCAGACCCAGCTTCTTGGCGTACTGCAGGATGATGCCCTTGACCTTGTTGGAGATGGAGAAGGGAGGATAGACGGAGATGGAGTCGCCGGAGTGGACACCGGTGCGTTCCACCAGTTCCATGATACCGGGCACGAACACATCCCGGCCGTCGCAGATGGCGTCGATCTCCACCTCACGGCCCTGGATATACTTGTCGACCAGCACGGGCTTGTCCTCGTCGATCTCAACGGCGGTACGCAGGTAGTTGCGCAGCTGGTTCTCGTTGGCCACGATCTGCATGGCACGGCCGCCCAGCACGAAGGAAGGACGCACCAGCACGGGATAGCCGATCTCGGCAGCGGCAGCGATGCCGTCCTCGATCTTGGTCACAGCACGGCCCTTGGCACGGGGAATGTTCAGCTCGTTCAGCAGGTTTTCAAAGGCGTTGCGGTCCTCAGCCTTGTCGATGGCAGCACAGTCGGAGCCGATCATCTTCACGCCACGGTCGGTCAGAGGCTGAGCCAGGTTGATGGCGGTGTGACCACCCAGAGAAGCGATGACGCCCTCGGGTTTCTCAAACTCGATGATGTTCATCACATCTTCAGGAGTCAGGGGCTCGAAGTACAGCTTGTCGGCGGTGGTGTAGTCAGTAGAAACGGTTTCGGGGTTGTTGTTGATGATGATGGCCTCGTAACCGGCGTTCTTGATGGTCATAACGGCGTGGACGGTGGAGTAGTCAAACTCGACACCCTGGCCGATACGGATGGGGCCGGCGCCCAGCACAACAATCTTCTTCTTGTTCGTCAGGATAGAGGTGTTCTCGCCGGTGTAGGAGGAGTAGAAGTAGGGGATATAGGCGTTCGTATGGCAGGTATCCACCATGCGGTAAACAGGGAAGAGGTTATTTTCCTTGCGCAGGTTGTAGACCTCAATTTCCTTCATATCCCACAGCTTGGCAATGAACTTGTCGCCGAAGCCCATCTTTTTGGCTTCCATCATCACATCCAGATTGCCGATGTTGGCAGCCAGCTTCTTTTCCATGGCCACGATCCGCTCCACAGCCTCCAGGAAGTAGGCGGTGATCTGGGTGATCTGGTGAATCTTCTCCACGGTCTCACCACGGCGCATCAGCTCGGCGATGGCAAAGATGTTGTCATCACGGAACTCAGCGATGTAAGCAAACAACTCCTCGATGGTCATGCCGTCGAACTTGGGCAGGTGGAAGTGGCAGCAGCCGATCTCCAGGCAACGGGCGCCCTTCAGCAGGGCCTCCTCCAGGTTGGAGCCGATGCCCATGACTTCGCCGGTGGCCTTCATCTGGGTGCCCAGTTTGTTGGTGGCGGAGGCGAACTTGTCGAAGGGGAAGCGGGGCAGCTTTGCGATGACGTAATCCAGCCGGGGCTCGAAAGCGGCGGTGGTGTTGGCGATGGAGATTTCCTCCAGCAGCATGCCCACGGCGATCTTAGCGGTCACCTTGGCGATGGGGTAGCCGGAAGCCTTGGAAGCCAGGGCAGAGGAGCGGGAAACACGGGGGTTGACCTCAATGAGGTAGTATTCGGAGGAGTTGGGGTTCAGTGCGTACTGCACGTTGCAGCCGCCTTCGATCTTCAGCTCCTTGATGATCTTGATGGCAGAGTCATTGAGCATCTTCTGGTCATGCTCGGAAAGGGTCATGATGGGAGCCACAACCAGGGAGTCACCGGTGTGGACACCGACGGGGTCGATGTTTTCCATGCCGCAGATGGTGATGGCATGGTCGGCGGAGTCACGCATGACCTCGAACTCGATCTCCTTGTAGCCCTTGACGGACTTTTCGATCAGAACCTGGTGCACAGGGCTCAGCTTGAAGGCGTTCAGACCCACTTCTTCCAGCTCAGCCTCGTTGTAGGCAAAGCCACCGCCGGTGCCACCCAGGGTGAAGGCGGGACGCAGAACAACGGGGTAGCCGATGCGCAGAGCAGCTTCCTTGGCTTCTTCGATGGAGTAGGTAATCTCGGAGGGGATGACGGGCTCGCCGATGGACTGGCACATTTCCTTAAAGAGTTCTCTGTCCTCAGCACGCTCGATGGAAGCAGAGGAAGTACCCAGGAGCTTGACACGACACTCCTTCAAAATACCCTTCTTCTCCAGCTGCATGGCCAGGTTCAGACCGGTCTGACCGCCGATGCCGGGGATGATGGCGTCGGGACGCTCGTAGCGGATGATCTTGGCGATGTATTCCAGGGTCAGGGGTTCCATATAGACCTTGTCAGCGATGATGGTGTCGGTCATGATGGTAGCGGGGTTGGAGTTACACAGCACCACCTCGTAGCCCTCTTCTTTCAGGGCCAGGCAGGCCTGGGTGCCGGCGTAGTCAAATTCGGCAGCCTGGCCGATGACGATGGGGCCGGAGCCGATGATCAGAATTTTTTTGATGTCAGTTCTCTTTGCCATATATAAACCTCCGAAGATATTATTTACAGTTGATAAACGATCTTGCCGTCGCAGACGGTCAGCAGGCATTTGCCATTTGCCTTCCAGCCCTGGAAGGGGGTTGCCTTGCCCATGGAAACGAAGTCTGCAGGATCGATCTCATATTCCGCATCCAGGTCCCACAGGCTGAAATCGACGCCCAGGGGCAGGCCAAAGCGGCGTCTGGGATTGTGCACCAGCACATCCATCAGCTTGTCCATGGTGATGATGCCGGTTTTGACGAGATACGTGTAGCAGATGGGGAAGGCGGTCTCGATGCCCACCACGCCGAAGGCGCTCTTTTCCAGACCCTTTGCCTTTTCCTCGGCAGAGTGGGGCGCATGATCGGTGGCGATGCAGTCGATGGTGCCGTCGATGATGCCGGCAATCAGCGCCTCACGGTCCTCGGCAGAACGCAGCGGGGGATTCATCTTGAAGCGGCCCTCTTCCTGGAGCATGCTGTCATCCATCACAAGGTAATGGGGGCCGGTTTCACAGGTCACATCCACGCCCCGTGCCTTTGCCTGGCGGATGATTTCCACGCTTTCCTTGGTAGAAATGTGGCAAACATGGTATTTGCAGCCAATCTCTTCTACCAGTTTTAGATCACGGGCGATCTGGGCCCATTCACTTTCGGAGCAGATGCCACGGTGACCATGGGAGGCGGCATACTCTCCGTCGTGGATGTAGCCACCACGGAGAAGTTCATTGACCTCGCAGTGGGCCACGATCATTTTGCCCAACTCCTTGGCCTTCAACATAGCGGCACGCATCATCTCATCACTCTGCACACCACGGCCATCGTCGGAGAAGCCGCAGACGTTGGGGGCCATGCCCTCCAGGTCTGCCATTGTTTCACCCTTTTCACCCACGGTGATGGCACCGTAGGGGTAGACATGGATGCAGGCACTGTCTTCGATCAGCTGCAGTTGCTGCTTTAGATTCTCCACAGAATCCGGTACGGGATTCAGATTCGGCATGGTGCACACCGCCGTGTAACCGCCCCGGGCCGAGGCGTAGGAACCGGAAGCAATGGTCTCTTTATAAGAAAAACCCGGCTCGCGGAAATGCACATGCACATCACAGAAGCCGGGAAAAACAGCGTATTTAGAAAAATTGGAAACACGAATACCAACGGTATCGAGAATAGAAGAAACAGAAACACCAAGGCCGGAATTAGGATCGATATGGACAAAATTGACATTACGATTTTCCATGGTTATTCTCTCCTTTTCAGCATAAAGAAAGGCCAAAACCGGGATTTTCCGGAAGGCCGCGGGAAATTATAGCACAAACGACGATGCTTGTCAAGAATAAAGCTTAAAATAAGCGCCATCCAAATGTATGAAATTTGGATGGCGCTATGGTCACTTAATTGGTGTAATTGTCGAAATAGCCCTGCACCAGGATCACGGGAGTGCCCTTGTCGCCGGAGCCGGAGGTCAGGTCGCACAAAGAGCCAATGAGGTCGGTCAGACGGCGGGGGGTAGTGCCCTGGGAGGCCATGGAGCCGGCCAGGTCGCCCTTCTCACGGATCTTCTGCTCAATGGCAGCCTTCAGTGCCTCGCCGGTCAAATCGGCGAAGTCGTTATCAGCCAGATACTTCAACTTCAGTTCGTTGGGAGTGCCCTCCAGGCCGGGAGTGTAGGCAGGGGAGACCACGGGATCAGCCAACTCCCAAATCTTGCCAACGGGATCCTTGAAAGCGCCGTCGCCGTAGACCATGACTTCCACATGCTTGCCGGTGCGCTCCAGGAACTTCTGCTGGATGTCCAGCACCAGGTCGGTGCATTCCTTGGGGAACAGCTTGATGGTGGTTTCGGTAGCCTTATTGGAACCCAGCAGACCGTACTTTTCGTTGTAGCCGTTGCCATCGATGCTCTCGTTGAGGATATCATCCAGACCGCATACACGCTCACCACCGTTAGCCAGCAGAATCCGATGGGTCCGGGCACGGGTGTGGATGTCGCAGTGCAGCACATTCTTAGTGTAGTTCAGGATCACCCGGGGATTGTTGGCGAAGATGATTTCGGCCTCAGCGCCTTCCTCACGGATCAGGTCGCCGTAGTACTTGACATAGTCCACCAGGGTGAAGGGATGCAGATTTTCACCGAAGAGCTTGCGGTATTCCTTCTCGGTCAGCACATCGGAATAGGGGTTGATGCCGGCCTCATCCAGCTTGTCAAGGCTCACCAGCTCGTTGCCCACTTCGTCGGAGGGGTAGCTGAGCATCAGCACGACTTTCTTACTGCCGCGGGCGATACCGCGCAGACAAATAGCAAAGCGATTGCGGGACAGGATGGGGAAGATTACGCCCACGGTCTCACCGCCCAGCTTGGCCTTCACATCCTTGGCAATGGCGTCAACGGAGGCGTAATTACCCTGGGCACGGGCCACGACGGATTCGGTGACGGCAATAACGTCACGGTCGCGCATGGCGAAGCCTTCGCTCTCGGCTGCTTCCAGAACACTGTTTACAACGATGGCGGCCATGTCATCGCCCTCACGGATGATGGGGCAGCGGATGCCGCGGGATACAGTGCCAACTTTTCTTTCCATAATGATACCTCATTTCACCGGCTCCACAACATTTGCCGCGGCTCCGGAAAGTATATACAATCTGTGGGGATTGCTCCACTAATTATTATCGCTCTTTTTTCAGAAAAATGCAAGTGTCAATCTATACAAAATGCAAATTTTTGCGAAAAAACCTTTGAAAATTTTATCGCTTCCAGGTAGAACGGGAAAATAGCACCAGAATTGGGAAGATTTCCAGTCTGCCCAGCAGCATATCCAGGCACAGAACCAGCTTGGAAAATACACCGAAACCGGCAAAATTGCAGGTGGGGCCTACCGCCTCAAGACCGGGGCCCATGTTGTTGAAGCAACTGAGTACGGCGGTGAAATTCGTGGTTACGGAGAAACCGTCCAGACTGATCAGTGCAAAGCTGACGAACAAAATGATGATATAGGCAGCCAAATAAGCGTTGGTGTTTTCCAGCACTTTTTCGCTGACCACAGTGTCGTTGTTTCTAATGACCTGAACCTTCTTTGGGTTCAGAGTCTGGCGGATATTGCGCCGCAGGCTCTTGAAAATCAGCATCAGCCGGGCAACCTTCAGACCGCCGCCGGTGGAGCCGGCGCAGGCGCCAACCACCATTAGGCACATCAAAATGGCCTTGGAGAAGCTGGGCCACAGGTCAAAATCCGCACTGGCAAAGCCGGTGGAACTGACCAGCGTACCCACCTGGAAGGCGGCATGGCGGATGCTTTCCCCCAGCGTTCCGTACAGATGGCGGATGTTCCATGTCAGCAACACGATGGCACTGAGAATGATTCCAACGAAGATCCGCAGCTCTTCGTCCTTGAATACGGCTTTGAACTGACCCAGAAGCAGCAGATAGTAGCAGCTGAAGTTAACCGCAAACAAAATCATAAACACCGTGGTCACATTCTGGATATAAGGACTGAACCTGGCAAAGGAATCGTTTTTGATGCCGAAGCCGCCGGTACCGGCGGTACTCATGGCAGAGCATACCGCGTCAAACACCGGCATTCTGCCCAGCAACAGAAACAGGAAATTCAGTACCGTCAATACGATATAAAGAATATACAGGATGCTGGCAGTGGAACGCATTTTCGGCACCAGCTTGCCAACATTTGGACCGGGGGACTCTGCACGCAGCAGGTGCATGGTAAAGCCACTGCCCTTGCCGCCGGTAAAGGCCAGCAGAAACACCAGCACACCCATGCCGCCCAGCCAGTTACTGAACGAACGCCAGTAGATGATGCCGTGACTCAAACCTTCCACGTTAGCCACCACAGAGGAGCCGGTGGTAGTAAAGCCGGAAACGGTCTCAAAAAATGCGTCGATAAAACGGGGAATCTCCCGGGAAATGACGAAGGGGAGACAGCCAAAAAAACTTAAAACGATCCAACTGAGGCCGACGCATACCATACCTTCTTTGGCATAGAAGGCGCTGGGAGCGCCTTTGCACAGCAGGTATAATACAAGGCTGACACAGGAACAGGCGGCAACACCCAACCCGAAGCTCCACATGGCGTTGAATTCTCCGTAGCACAGACTGATGATGCCTGCGGGGATCATAAACAGGGCTTCAATCATCAGAATCTGGCTGATAAACCGGCCCATCATTTTATAATTCATACCATACCCCCACTTATGCGAAGATATCGTTGAGCTGCCGCAGCTTGTCCTTGCCACTGCTGACCACCACGATGGTGTCACCCTCGTCGAAGGTGGAGTAGCCGCCGGCGATCTCGGTGATGGAGCCGTGGGTGATGCTGGCCAGCAGCACGCCGTTTTTCAGCTTGATGTCCTTCAGCGGGGTGCCACAGTGCTGGGTGGTTTGCTCCACCGTAAATTCGATGGCTTCCACCTGGCCGTCGGCAATGGTGTGAACGGAAATGGCGCTGCCGCTCTGATGCTCCATGGCCCGGACGTAGCGGACGATATCGTCGCAGCAAAGCTCCCGGGGGCAGATCACGCTGCCCAGGGCCAGCTCGTCGCTGATGCTGCGGTTTTCGGCACGGCTGAGTTTGGTAATGACCTGGGGCACGCCCTTGCCGGTGCCGTAGAGGGAAATGATCATGTTCAGCTCGTCCAGACCCGTCATGGTTACCAGAGCATCGCAATCGGAAAGACCCTGGCTTTCCAACAGGGACTGATCCGTGGCATCGCCGTGGATCACGGAAACATCCGGCAGCAGGGAAGCCATCTGCACGCAGCGCTCGTAATTGCGCTCGATGAGGCTGACGGAAATGCCACTCTTGCACAGCTTTCCTGCCAGATAATGGCTGACACGGCCACCGCCGCAGATGATGACCTTGCGGACCTTGCGGGTGACGATACCCAGGTTTTTCAGCAAAATGGAAAGGTCGTTGGTGGAGGCGGTGACAAAGATCCGGTCGCCTTCCTCCAAAACGAAATTACCTCTGGGGGTAATGGCGGTGCCGTCCCGCAGAACGGCGCAGACCAGCACCTTACATTTTACGATGTTGTTCATCTGGTGCAGAGGCACATTGCACAGCTTGCTGTCTTCCTCCACCCGCAGTTCCACAATGGCGGTGCGGCCCTTGGCGAAGGTGTCACGGCGCAGGAAGCCGGGGAAACGCAGCAGGCGTTCCACTTCCCGGGCGGCCTGGAATTCCGGATTAACGGCCAGGGACAGGGCGAACACATTGCGCAGTGCGTGGATTTGCTGGGTGTATTCGGGGTTACGGATTCGGGCGATGGTATGCATCTTCTGGTTGATGCCGTGGGCGGTCGTGCAGGACAGCAGATTCACTTCATCCTCGTTGGTCACGGCGATCAGCAGATCCGCATCAGAAATACCGGCCTGCTGCAGCACCGGCATGGAGGCGCAGTTGCCCTGCACGCCCATCACATCGCACTGCTCGCAGACGGATTCCAGCACCTGCTGATCGCTGTCGATCAGTGTCACATTATATCCTTCCGTAGCCAAACGGCGTGCCAGGGTACTGCCCACCTTGCCGCTGCCGGCGATGATGATCTTCATAGAAACGACCTCCTATGTCACAGGAAACAATTCCCATCCATTATATAATGTAACATTATACCACACTTTGCGGAAAATAACAATATTTATTTGCTTAAATGTCTGCCCGGCAAGGAAAAAAGTGTACAAAATAAAAACCGCCCACTGCGGTGCTCGCAGCGGGCGGTAAGAAGTGTGATCTTAGAAAATATGTCCTGCCAGTTTCAGCAGCTTTCGGATGGGCAGGTGCTGGGGGCAAGCCTCCTCGCACTGACCGCAGTCCACGCAATCGGCAGGTCTGCCGCCGGGAACGGCCTTGTAGGCTTCGTCAGCCTTGGGGTCACGCAAGGCCCGCTTGGCGTTGACGCAGGTGAACAGGTCGGGAATCAGAATACCGGCGGGGCAGCCGTCCACGCAGTAGCGGCAATTGGTGCAGGCGATCTGGTTCTGGGCAATGAGGATGTCTGCCACCTTCCACACGGCCTCCAGTTCCTTCTCGTTCAGGGGCTGGAAATCCTGCATGAAGCTGATGTTGTCATTGACCATGTCCATATTGCCCATGCCGGAGAGCACCATCATGATGCCTTCGTGGCCGGCAGCGAAACGGATGGCGTAGCTGGCGGGGCTCATGTCGCCCAGCTCCTTGTAAACAGCCAGGGCATCCTCGCTCATCTGAGCCAGCTTGCCGCCCTTGACGGGCTCCATGACGATGACGGGCTTATTGTGCTTGCGGCAGACCTCGTAACAGGCCCGGCTTTCCACATTGAGATCTTCGTAGTCCATGTAATTGAACTGGATCTGCACCACCTCGATCTCGGGCCGCTCGGTGAGAATGCGGTCCAGCACGGCGGCCTTATCGTGGAAGGAGATGCCCATGTGGCGGATCTTGCCTTCTGCCTTCAGCTGCAGCGCTTCATCGAAGGCGCCGACCTGCTGGAAGAATTCAAAGCGCTCGTTGTTCAAAGCGTGCATCAGGTAAAAGTCGAAATATTCCACGCCGCAAAGCTGCAGCTGGCTTTCAAACAGAGGACGGATCTCCTCACGGGTCTTGAAGAAACCGGGGCTCAGCTTGTTGGTCAGAATAAAGCTTTCCCGGGGATGACGGGCGGCCAGGCAATCCCGGATGGCGGTCTCACTCTTGCCGCTGATGTAACCGTGGGCGGTGTCGAAATAGTTAAAACCGGCTTCCAGGAAGGTGTCGATCATGCGGCTGAACTCTTCGTAGTCCACTTCTTCACCAACCATAGGCAGACGCATGCAGCCAAAGCCGAAATTCTTTTTGATCTTTTCCATATTTTCTCCTCATTTAAAAATAGGGCCAGGGTTCCCCCTGGCCCGGAAATATTATGCCAGAATGGGCTTCAGTGCTTCAGCCAGCACGTTCTTCTGTGCCTCGGCCTCTGCCAGATCCTTGCCCAGGGTGGTGAAGTAGGTCTTGATCTTGGGCTCGGTGCCGGAGGGACGGACGATGACGGTAGCGCCACCTTCCAGGGTATACACCAGCACATTGGCGCTGGGAAGACCCGTCTCCTCGGTCTTCTTGTAGTCGACGACCTTCACGACCTTGTAGCCGCCAATCTCGGCGGGAGCGTTCTCACGCAGAGAAGTCATAATGCCAGCCATCTTGTCCATGCCGGACAGGCCGGGGAACTCGAAGGAGTCCACCTTGTTCAGGTAACGGCCGTACTGGGCATAGATCTCTTCCATCCGCTGCTTCAGGGAAGAGCCGATGGAACGGTAGTAAGCAGCCATTTCGCAGATCAGCATGGAAGCCACCACGGCGTCCTTGTCACGGACATAGGGACCGGCCAGGTAGCCATAGCTTTCTTCGAAGCCCAGGATGAAGCGTTCGACCTCGCCCTTGGCCTCCAGACCGGCAATCTGATCGCCGATCCACTTGAAGCCGGTCAAGACATTGCGCATCTCCACACCGTAGTGTGCAGCAACGGCATCAGCCAGGGGAGTAGAAACCAGGCTCTTGACAGCCACAGCGTTGGCGGGCATGGTGCCCTTCTCAATGCGGCCCTGGCAGATGTAGTCCAGCAGCAGTACGCCCACTTCGTTGCCGGAAACCAGCTCATAGGAGCCGTCGGGACACTTCATGGCGATGCCCACGCGGTCAGCGTCGGGGTCAGTAGCCAGCATCAGGTCAGCGCCGGACTTCTTGGCCAGCTCCAGACCCAGGTGCAGAGCTTCATAAATCTCGGGGT
This sequence comes from Faecousia sp., assembly GCA_045638785.1. Lineage (GTDB taxonomy): Bacteria > Bacillota > Clostridia > Oscillospirales > Oscillospiraceae > Faecousia. The sequence continues at coordinate 6,361 of JAZUBW010000133.1, read as the reverse complement.
TGGGGTAGGGGCAGGTGGGGAAGTTGCCGTCGGGATACTGCTGCTCGGGGACGATGGTGATGTCATCGATGCCGATGTCAGCCAGGATCCGGGTGACAGGAACTAGACCGGAGCCGTTCAGGGGAGAGTAGACCAGCTTCAGACCGGCGGTCTTGCACAGCCCGGGACGGACCTGGCAGGCCTTGATGGCGTCATACAGACCTTCCTTGCAGTCATCGCCCACATATTCGATCAGACCCTGGGCAACGCCTTCCTCGAAGGAAATGCGCTTTGCGCCTTCCAAGATATCGGTCTTCTGAATTTCGTCATACACAACGGCGGCGGCATCGTCAGTCATCTGGCAGCCATCGGGGCCGTAGGCCTTGTAACCGTTGTACTTGGCGGGGTTGTGGGAAGCGGTGACCATAATGCCGGCGTTGGCCTCATAGTAACGGGTAGCAAAGGACAGCGCGGGAACGGGCATCAGCGCATCATAAATGCGGACCTTAATGCCGTTGGCTGCCAGCACGCAGGCGGCTTCCTTGGCGAACACATCGCTCTTGATACGGCTGTCATAAGAAATGGCAACCAGCTGATTGCCACCCTGGGTCTTGACCCAGTTGGCCAGGCCCTGGGTAGCCTGACGGACAACATAAATGTTCATTCTGTTGCTGCCTGCGCCCAAAACGCCACGCAGACCGGCGGTGCCAAACTTCAGCGCCACGGCAAAACGATCCTTGATCTCGTCCTCGTTGCCTTCAATCTTGGCAAGCTCAGCGGTCAGATCTTCATCTTCCAGGGAAGCGGCCAGCCAGCGCTTATAATCATCCATGTACATAAAAGGTCACCTGTTCCTTTATTAGATTTGGGCAGCGGTTGGTACTGTTGCCCATATTTTCACAAATATAGTATAAGTGTATTTGTTCAATTTGTCAATCGACTTCTGTAGAGAATTTGGAAAGGATCTTTTCCATCTTCTGCGCAAATCGGCTGGAATACTTCTTCTCCAATCGCTTGAAGATGAGATACAGGAGCAACTCGCCCAGGATAAAGAGGGCGAAATAGCCGCCGATGGTGATGGCATAGTACTGCCAGGGCAACTGCAGCAGCAAACCGGCGATCAGAAAAATTAGGGGGAAGAAAAGAAATTCCACAAGTTCCACGATGGCGAAGAGAATGCTTAAAAGCATCATCAGTACTTTTGCAGATTTTTTCATAGGATCCTCCTTAACCCTCGATGGGATGTGCAGCGATGTACTCCTCCAAAATGTTGGCAGCGGTGTAGACCATCCGCACGCAGGGACGCTCGGCGTAGTATGCCTCCGTGCGGGGACTGGGAACAGGGTCGGAGGGGGGATTTTTCAAAATTTCCCGGCAGACGATGCTGCCGTTCTTTTCCCGGAATTTGCCTGCCAGTTCCTGCACCAAGGCGTAATGCTCCATCTTCACATTGCCTTCGTCCACGTCATAGCCGTAGAGCGTGCCGGTCACCAGCAGCATACCGCTGACCGCACCGCAAACTTCGCGCAGTCTGCCCATGCCGCCGCCGAAAGAAGAGATCATCTTGGCGGTCCGCTTTTCGTCCATGCCGATCAGGTCGGAAAAGGCCATGGCTACCGCCTGGGCACAGTTGTAGCCCTCTACGAATAATTGTGCTGCACGTTCTGCTCTTGTCATAGTGAATACCTCCGAAAAGTATTTTTCTTTTCTACTATAACATATCGATGGCTAAAATGCAAATTTCAGTTTATCGCGCTCCCGATAGAACTGTCATTGCGAGGAGTAGTGCACACTGGCGTGGCAATCTCCTGGATTTTCAGGGAAATGATCGATGGTCTTCCTATTCATCCGGGGGATTGCCACGTCGCCTTCGGCTCCTCGCAATGACACCTTGTCGGAGCGATAAATCACAATTTGACAACTGCACGATCTCTATGCTAAAATATCTTCGGAGGGGATGTCTGTGCCTAAGATCATTGTCAGCGCCTGTTTATTGGGCGAAAACTGCAAATACAGCGGCGGCAACAATTATGACCCCAAAGTGGCGGCTTTTGTCCGGGGCAGGGAAGTGATCCCGGTATGTCCGGAGGTTTTGGCAGGTCTTGGTGTACCGAGAATCCCCATCGAGATCCAGAATGGCGTGGTCACCCGCCGGGACGGCGTGGTGGTGGATGCCGCCATCCGCAAAGCGGTGGCTCAAATTCTGGAACAAATGAAAGATGAGGACATTGAATGCGCCATCTTAAAAGCCCGCAGCCCCACCTGCGGCGTCCATCAAATTTATGACGGCACCTTCACAGGAAAGCTTGTGGGTGGTGCCGGCGTATTGGCCCAAGAATTGAAAGAAGCGGGTTACACCGTACTGGATAATGAAGATTTGGAGGAAGATAAATGAAAGAATACGAACTGTGTATCGAAACCATGAATCCCTGCGGCGGTAAGGAATACGCCCAGCGGGATTTCCGGGAAGTGGAAACCGATGACCCTGTGGCCTATGTCAAGGCCAATGCCCCGCTGCCCGTTCTGGAAGTTTCCGAGGTCGATGGCAGCATTGTCGTTACTACCGGCGACGGCTTCGGCTACATCACCCGCTACATTTTCACAGAATAAACGAAACCGCCGCACTTCAAATTGGTGCGGCGGTTAACTGTTGGATCAAATGGATGTTTCTGAAGTAGTTTCAATTTTCATTGTAGGGGCGGTGTTTCGCCGCTCACGGGACGGGAAAACCCGTCCCCTACAAGTTTCGACAAATTAGAATTTATCTAACTGATTCGCATATTGTGACGTAGCTAGAGAGGTCTATCAGAACAGCTCTACAAGGAGAACCGTCTGCACCTGATAAATTCAGCGGAGCAGCATTTAAAAAATAAACGCCCTCAGGCACCTCTGACAAACGGATTCCTTCAAGTAAGATAACATTCGCTCCCAAAAGTGTAAGGTGTACTGCCATTGGTGCATTTTGCGGTCCGATTGTCTGAGATTCATTTCCCAACAGTAAAATATCTGAAGAAGCAAATACCTTTGCCGCTTCTAATGATACTTCGACATCACCTTTAAGCAGAATTCTGTTTTTCGCTTCTGGGTTCTGTTTTTTCGCTTTTTCAATTATTTCTGCAGCATCGTTGCCCGTAACAATCCCATGATGTTCTGCCACATAAGCCACTCCCACAAATGACTCTAAGCATATCTCATCAATTGTTTTCCCATTTTCAATAAAATGAAATGGTGCATCTATATGTGTGCCGTTATGTGCACACATGCTAAAAGCAGTCAAATTATATACGTCACTTTTTTGTATTGATTTCAGTACTGTTTTCTCTGGTGTAGGGTCACCAGGATATACTTCGCAACTGAAAACCTCTTGGGAAATATCATAGATTTTCATCGAATATTCTCCATGCACAAATTCAAGTCTGTCGACTTTTTATCTGGCCCGCAGTTCCCAGAAGGCCACGGCGCTGGCGGCCGCCACATTCAGCGAATCCACCCCGTGATACATGGGGATCTTCACAGTATAGTCGCAGCCGTTGATGGAATCGTCGGAAAGACCGTCGCCCTCACTGCCCAGCACCACCGCCAGTTTTTCTTCTGCCAGCAGCCGGGGATCGTCGATGGACAGGGTGTCGTCCTTCAGCGCCAGGGCAGCAGACTTGAAGCCCAGCTCCTTCAGCTGCTCGTACCAGGGTTTTCCCTCGGGGAAGAAGGTCCAGGGGATTTGGAACACCGTACCCATGCTCACTCTGGCGGCTCTTCTGTACAGCGGATCGCTGCAGCCGGGAGTCAGCAGCACCGCATCCATACCCAAAGCGGCAGCGGAACGGAGGATGGCACCCACATTGGTGGGATTCTGCACATTGTCCAGCACCACCACCCGCTTGGCATTCTTTACCACATCAGAAACTGCGGGCAGGGGAGGCCGCCGCATGGCGCACAGGACGCCACGGGTCAGATGGTAGCCGGTGAGATTACACAGCAGTTCTTCGTCGGCGGTGTACACCGGAATCTCCGGACACCGGGCGATAATCCCGGCGGCAGAGCCGTCGATGTCCTTGCGTTCCATCAGCATGCTCACCGGCACATAGCCGGCGTCCAGCGCCCGATGGATTACCTTGGGGCTCTCGGCAATAAACAGAGCATTGCTGGGGTCGAACCGATTCATCAGCTGAGCCTCTGTCAGCCGGGCGTAAACATCCAGCGCAGGGTCGGAAAAATTTGTAATTTCAATGGTCATAAGCATCAAACCTCGTGTTTATTTGCTGACATTGTAACAGAGCGACGAAAAAAAGTCAAAGTCATCCGAAAAAAATACTTGATTTTTTGCGCATACTCTGTTATAGTTACAAAATGTAATAAGGGAGTAATTCCGCACGGGCTTGCCCGTGTGAGGCATGATCGTCAATCGGCCTGTGGGCCCGGCATGCCTGTAAGAGTGAGACTTATGCGTTTTGTGGACGCATAGGTCTTTTTTTATTATGTAAAAAGGAGAATGTCTGATGAAGAAAACCTACACCCAATCGGCGCAGGAAGTTCTGAGCCAGCTCGGCGTGAACGCCAACGGCCTGTCTTCCGCTGAAGTCAAAGCCCGGCAGGAAAAGTACGGCCCCAACAAGCTGAAGGAAGCGGAAAAGGCTACCTGGTTCCAGCGTTTCATGCAGCAGCTGAAGGACCCCATGCTGATCATTCTGATGATCGCAGCCGTGGTTTCCGCTGCCACCACCGTGATGGATTTCCTCCAGCTGCCCGAACCCCGTGATTTCGGCCATCTGACCGAAGGTCTGGTGGAAGTGGGCATCATTGTGATCGTTGTTCTGCTCAATGCCATCCTGGGCGTCATCCAGGAGAGCAAAGCAGAGGCTGCCATCGAAGCCCTGCAGACCATGACCGCTGCCACCTGTAAGGTCATCCGTGACGGCAAGCAGCAGGTCATCCATTCTGCCGACCTGGTGCCCGGTGACATTGTGGTGCTGGAAGCCGGTGACGCTGTCCCTGCCGACGGCCGCATCATCGAAAATGCTTCTTTGAAGATTGAAGAGGCTGCTCTGACCGGTGAATCTGTGCCTGTCAACAAGATGATCGACGCGCTGAATCTTTCCGGCGGTAAGGACGATGTGCCTCTGGGTGACCGCAAGAATATGTGCTACATGGGCTCCACCGTGGTTTATGGCCGCGGCAAGGCTGTCATCACCGAAACCGGTATGGACACCGAAATGGGCAAGATCGCTGACGCCCTGGCAAACGCCCAGGAAGAGGAGACCCCTCTGCAGCGCAAGCTGGACCAGCTGGGCAAGACCCTGTCCTTCCTGGTGCTGGGTATCTGTGTGTTTATCTTCATCTTTAACCTGGTCATGAAGGGCAACTACTCCATGAGCGGCATCCTGAGCACCTTCATGGTTGCCGTTTCCCTGGCCGTTGCCGCTATCCCCGAGGGCCTGGCTACGCTTGTTACCGTGGTTCTGTCCATCGGCGTGACCAACATGTCCAAGCGTAATGCCGTGATCCGCCGTTTGACCGCTGTTGAGACCCTGGGCTGCACCCAGGTCATCTGCTCCGATAAGACCGGCACCCTGACTCAGAATAAGATGACCGTTGTGGATCATCTGGGCGATACCCAGCTGCTGGCAACCGCCATGGCTCTGTGTTCTGACGCCAACCTCAACGAAGAAAATCAGGCCGAGGGCGAACCTACTGAGTGCGCCCTGGTGAATTTTGCCTGGTCCGTGGGCCTGCACAAGGCAAGAATGGAGGCGTCCATGCCCCGTGTGGACGAGGCACCTTTCGACTCCGGCCGTAAGATGATGTCCACAGTCCACAAGGATAATGACGGTTTCGTCCAGTTCACCAAGGGCGGTCCCGACGTGGTCCTGTCCCGTTGCGCTTACTACCTGGACGGCAGCGATATGGTGCCCATGACCGAGGAAAAGCGTGCCGAGATCATGGCCGCCAACAAGGCCATGGCCGATAAGGCACTGCGTGTCCTGGCCGCTGCCAAGCGGGATTGGGACGCAAAGCCTGCTGACAACAGCCCCGAATTCCTGGAGCAGGATCTGATCTTCGTGGGCCTGACCGGCATGATCGACCCTGTCCGCCCCGAGGTCAAGGCCGCCAACGAGGAGTGCCGCTCCGCCGGCATCCGTGCCGTCATGAGCACTGGTGCCCACAAGGACACCGCCGTTGCCATCGCCAAGGAGCTGGGCATCATCACCGATGCTTCCGAGGCCATCACCGGCGCGGAACTGAATGATATCCCCGATGACCTGATCTGCGAGGCTGTGAAGAAGTACGGCGTATACGCCCGTGTGCAGCCTGAGCACAAGACCCGGATCGTCAACGCCTGGAAGGCCAACGGCCGCATCACTGCTATGACCGGTGACGGTGTCAA
>JAZUBW010000132.1:0-3704 GCA_045638785.1 Faecousia sp. | reverse complement strand
AACCCCAACGACCTGCGCCTGATGGAGACCATCAAGTCCTGCGACATCTTCAAGAACCACGTCCTGTACTCCGACTCCTACCTGGATCTGTAATTCTAGGACGCGCTTCATAAAACGCTGGGAAATCCCTGCGTAAGATGAAATAAACCCTAGCATTTGTGGCTGGGAGGGTAACTCCCTCCCATCCATTTTTACATTTTGAATTTCTGTTCTTGTATTGGCAGAGAAACCTTTAACTTCGTATATCCAGCCTTTTTGGGCTTTAATAAATAAATTATCATTATTGGGAGGAAAACAATCATGAGTGTATTGACTGATCTGATCTATGGCGGTTCCAATGCTGTTGCCGGCCTGGTGGAGGGCGCTGTGAACGCTGCCATCGAGAAGCATGGCGCTGACAAGGAGATCGCCTTCCCCGATACTGCCTATTATTTCCCCACCATTTATGCTGCCACCGGCGTGAAGGTCAAGACCCTGGGTGACCTGGTTCCCTGCGTGGGCGTCCTGAAGAGCCTCATCACCAACCAGGAAGACCTGGGCCAGGCCCTGAACGCCGGCCTTGCCACCGCCGTTGGTGCTGAAATCATCGAGGGTCTGAAGTATGTGGAAAATGCCGATCCTTATGCCAATGAGACCGGCATCGGCTTCGTGCCGGACCCCATCATCCGTTCCCTGGGCGTGCCGCTGGTTACCGGCGATATTCCCGGCGTGGCTGTCGTTCTGGGCAAGGCTGAGAACGCTGCTGATGTCGTGAGTGTTGTCAAGGATTACCAGTCCAAGGGCATCATGACCTTCCTGGTGGGCGACTGCATCGAGCAGGTTGCCGAGGGCGTCAAGATGGGCCTGGAATTCCGTGTCATCCCCCTGGGTCACGATGTCACCTCCGTCATCCATGTTGTTACCGTGGCTGTCCGTGCCGCTCTGATTTTCGGTAACGTCAAGCCCGGCGACCTGGCGGGCCTGCTGGACTACACCAAGAACCGTGTGCCTGCCTTCGTCAATACCTTCGGCGCCATCGATGCCGTTGTGGTTTCCGCCGGTGCCGGTGCCATCGCCCTGGGCTTCCCCGTCATCGTGGACATCGACCTGGGCGAAAACCAGGTGCCCGGCGCTCTGGTTTCCGTCTGCGACCACGCCAATACCGTTGCCACCTCTCTGGAGCTGCGCAACATCAAGATCAAGGTAACTGAGCTGCCCATCCCCGTGGCTTTTGCCGCTGCTTTTGAGGGCGAAATTATCCGCAAGAACGATATGCACAACGAGATGTGGTCTTCCAAGAATGCCACCGCCGAGCTGGTCATGATGAAGGAACTGAGCGAGGTGGAGGATCACAAGATCACCATCGTGGGCCCCGATTTCGATACTGAGAAGGAACTGGCCCTGGTCACTTTCGTGGAAGTCGCCGGCAAGAAGATGCAGGTGGACTTCGAATCCGTCATCGAGCGTAAGTTCCATGCCTGGTTCAACTACATGGAGGGTGTCATGCACACCGGCCAGCGCAACCAGGTCCGTGTCCGTGTTTCCAATGCCGCTTTTGAGGCTGGTCTGCGCCTGAAGGACTTCGCCGAAGTGCTGTATGTCATGGTCAAGAACGAATTTGAGGCTGTCGTTGACAAGTGCCAGGTCACCATCATCACCGATGCCGCCAAGGCTGCTGCCTTCCGTGACGAGGTTGCCATGCCCCGTTACGCTCAGCGTGACGACCGCCTGGCATCCCTGACTGACGAGGCCGTGGACCGCTACTACACCTGTATCCTGTGCCAGTCCTTCGCTCCCGCCCATTGCTGCGTGGTTACCCCCGAGCGCCTGGGCCTGTGCGGCGCCGTGTCCTGGCTGGATGCCAAGGCTACCAACGAGCTGGATCCCAACGGCCCCTGCCAGCCCATCATGAAGGAAGGCCTCATCGACGAGCGTACCGGCCGTTATGAGGAAGTCAACCGCATGATCAACGAGGCCACCCACGGCGCCGTTGCAAATGTCACTCTGTATTCCATCCTGGAAGATCCCATGACCTCCTGCGGCTGCTTCGAGTGCATCTGCGGCATCGAGCCGATGTCCAACGGTGTCATCGTGGTCAACCGTGAGTTCAAGGGTATGACCCCCGCCGGTATGACCTTCGGCGAACTGGCCTCCTGCACCGGTGGCGGTGTCCAGACCCCCGGTTACATGGGCCATGGCCGTCACTTTATCGCTTCCAAGAAGTTCGTTTCCGCTGAGGGCGGCATCGCCAGAATCGTTTGGATGCCCAAGGAGCTGAAGGACGATGTGGGTGAGCGGCTGAACAAGACCGCCAAGGAGCTGCTGAACATCGACAACTTCACCGATATGATCGCTGACGAGACCATCACCACCGATTGCGAAGAACTGTTCTCCTGGCTGACCGAAAAGGGCCACCCCGTCCTGAACCTGGAGCCTCTGATGTAATTTTTCGACCCAAACAGCAGGGGAGGGGCAATGCCCCTCCCTCCATAGAGAGGAGCGTCCTATGGAAACGTATTTTGAAAATGCGGGACAGCCTGATATCCGTGCGATCACCGAGATGAATTATCGTCTGAATGCAAAAATCATGTGGATTTGTGCCAGTATATATCTACTGTTGACTGTCTATTTCCTGCGGGAGTTTCTGTTGGGGTATATTGGCCTGCTTTTGCCGGTGATCTGCTTTTGCTTTACCGTTTATTTTGCTTTGGTGCCCTATTTGCAGGTGCGAAAAAACAGGAGAAGGAAGCTGAAGTTCTACAATGGTACGATCCCTGTGAATGTCGTCCGTTTTGGCGAGAACATCCTGATCGAGAATACGGATTCTTCCCGAACCTGGGAGTATTATCACCTGGTCAAGGTTCACAGCTTCAAATACAGCTACTGCCTGCGGTTTGCGGACAAAACTGTTCTGCTGCTGGGCCGAAATGAATTTACAAAAGGCACCTTCGAGGAATTCAAGCAATTCCTCCGCACAAAACGCCCGGACCTGAAGATCCCGGAATAATCCGCTGTAGGGCGGGGGCTTGCTCCCGCCGCATCCGGGAATTTTCGTGAATAGTGAATAATGAATAGTGAAGAGTTATTCACTATTCACTTAATAGAAAAGACCTGCGAAAGGAAGTCATAAATTTTCTCGACTTCATCGGCAGGTCTTTTTATACCGCGTTTTATTCGAACCGCGCGCCGCATACAGAACAGAATACGGCATCCTTATCCATTTCCTTCTGACAGGCAGGGCATTTTTTGACGTTTTTCAGTTCGCCGATTTTCCCCTGCAGCTCGTCAAGACGGGCGTATGCTGCATCCAGCTCCTCACAGGCATCCTCAATAGAGTCATAGGATTCACCGCCGACTTTATAGGCATCATAAAGTGCTTGCCCGATTTTGCGTAAAATACCATCGATTTCCCGCTCTTGGTCTGCGGCCTGTGCCCGAAGCTTCGTAAGCTCCACCAGTTCATTTGATTTTTTTGCCACAACGCGTGTGGTGTGACTGATTTTGTCCTTCAAAGTGTCCAGAAAATCCATATGCTTCTCCTTTCATATGCTGCCCTTTCGGGTACGTGCTTTCGTACCCTCGCGTTACCGTTCGGCAATGGGCATATATTTTTCCTTGCCGAAAACATGTTTATATGCCGGACGGATAATTTTTCCGCCGGTGATGACCTCCTCCATGCGATGGGCGCACCAGCCTGCCGCACGGGAAATCGCAAAGATAGGTGT
>JAZUBW010000131.1:0-1949 GCA_045638785.1 Faecousia sp. | reverse complement strand
CGCTCATGCCGCTATTTACAATTCCGTTGCCAAGCTGGTAGCCGCCGGTGCGGACTATCGCAAGACTTACCTGACCCTGCAGGAGTTCTTCGAGAAGCTGCGCAATGAGCCGGGTCGCTGGGGCAAGCCTTTCGCTGCCCTGCTGGGCGCCCTGGATGCACAGCTGGAGCTGGGTGCTGCCGCCATCGGCGGTAAGGACTCCATGTCCGGTACCTTCCAGGATCTGGATGTGCCTCCCACGCTGATCTCCTTTGCCATCGCCCCCATCGAAAGCGGCGAGGTGCTGAGCCCCGAATTCAAGGCAGCCGGTAATCCCGTCTACCTGTTCGGACCCACCGACGAGTCCGCCGAGAGCCTGAAGGCTGCTTGGGAGCGGTTCTACGAGCTGCATAAGGCCGGCAAGGTCAAGGCAGCCTGGGCTGTGGAAAACGGCATTGGCGAAGCTGTCATGAAGATGGCCTTTGGTAACAACATCGGCTTCAAGGCCTGCGCTGATCTGGGCGAAAACTGGCATCTGCCGCTGTACGGCTTCCTGGTTGCTGAGCTGACCGAGGAGTACGAGGCACCCGGCGTCATCAAGATCGGTGACACCACCGCCGAGACCGTCATCGAGCTGCCCGGCGATCGCAATACCATTGCCCAGCTGCGTGCCATCAGCGACGGCGTGCTGGAAAATGTCTATCCCACCGCTGCTCCCGCTACCAGCGAGCTGCCCCTGCTGAATGCAGAAAAGAAGCCCATGGCAAAGCCCGCCATTGCAGTGGCCAAGCCCAAGGTGCTGATCCCCGTCTTCCCCGGTACCAACTGTGAGTTCGACTCCGCCCGTGCCGCTGTGCGTGCCGGCCTGGATGCTGAAATCCTGGTGGTGGGCAACCAGTCCGCCCAGGCGGTTGCCGATTCCGCTGCCCGCTTTGCCGAGGCTGCAAGAAACAGCCAGATCATCTTTGTTCCCGGCGGTTTCTCCGGCGGCGACGAGCCCGATGGCTCCGGTAAGTTCATTACCGCCTTCTTCCGCAACCCCGAGGTCAAGGACGCCACCATGGAACTGCTGAAGAACCGTGACGGCCTGATGCTGGGTATCTGCAACGGCTTCCAGGCACTGATCAAGCTGGGTCTGGTGCCCTACGGCGAGATCATCGACACCGATGAGACCTGCCCCACTCTGAGCTTCAATGTGATCGGCCGTCACCAGAGCCGCATCGTCCGTACCAGAGTGGCCTCCAACAATTCTCCCTGGCTGTCTCGCATGAATGTGGGCGATGTGGTCAATGTCCCCATTTCCCATGGCGAAGGCCGCTTCCTGTGCAGCGAGGAGCTGCTGAAGAAGCTGGCTGCCAATGGCCAGATCGCTACCCAGTATGTGGACCTGGCTGGCAATCCCACCATGGATGTGGACTTCAACCCCAACGGTTCCATCTGGGCTGTGGAGGGTATCACCTCTCCCGATGGCCGTGTGTTTGGTAAGATGGGCCACGCCGAGCGTATCGGAAAGAGCCTCTACCAGAATGTCCCCGGCGATTACGACCTGCACCTGTTCGAAGCCGCCAAGGACTATTTCTCCCTGTAATTTCATTAAAAAGGACGCCGTAAGGCGTCCTTTTTGTGGGTTTGTTGGTGAGATGAATGTGTCGGCCCTATGGGCCGACCGCGGCCGTAGGCCGCGATACCTTCTCCCGGGGAGAAGGTGGGCCGCTGGCAGGCGGCTCGGAAGTGGAATGCGGGAGGTGCAGTAGGATACGGTAAATGTCAAGACTTGCTGATGACTTGCCCTTTTGGAGGCCTAAAAGCCTGTGCAAGTCGTTACATTTCTGCCCGCATTCCACATCAGTCAGCGGCTCGTACCTTGCACGCTGACAGCTTCTCCCCGGGAGAAGCTAGGGCGGCTTCGCCGCTAATCTACCCGATAAACTGAAAGTTGCAGCATGTTTCTCTGTCGAAAAAGGGCGAAG
>JAZUBW010000130.1:0-24136 GCA_045638785.1 Faecousia sp. | reverse complement strand
GACCTGCCCGGAGAATAAAGCGGTAAATTGTTGTTTATGTTTGCACCCGTAGGGAACGCTGTCCTCAGCGTTCCGTCAGAAAATTCGACCTCGATGGGCGAATTTTCTGCATCTTTCTGCGATGCTGCGGTGCAAAATTGTGCCGCTTCGCGGTCGGAACGCTGAGGACAGCGTTCCCTACAGAGCTTTGCTAAACAACAATTTATCTGTGTAAAATATTCTCGATGCATTGGGGCAGCTGGGCGGGTTCGTGGCAGAAATATTCGGCGCCGGCCTGGCGCAGTTCCCCTTCCTCCCGGAAGCCCCAGGTGACAGACAGGCAGGGCACACCGGCCCGCTTTGCCGTCAGAATGTCCACATCGCTGTCGCCCACATAGACGCAGCGGTCGGCCCCCAGGGCCTGCTTGGCCTTCAGTACCATATCCGGCGCCGGCTTGCGGGGACAATCCGTGCTTTCGCCCCGGGCATAGAGGCCGGGGAAATAGACCTTCGCCAGCTCCTTCACCGCCCGGTCCGGCTTGTTGGACACCACCGCCAGGGGGTATCGGGCTGCCAAAATTTCCAGTGCTTCGGGAATGCCGTCATAGGGCTTGGTCAAAATGTCGCAATGGGCGGCATAATGTACCTGGAAGGCCTCCAGTACCTCATCCACCCGGCTTTCCTCCCCGGCAGGCACCGCCTGCTCGATGAGCCGTCTGGCACCGTTGCCCACAAAGCGGCAGACCTCTGCGATGGTGCGGGTGGGATAGCCAAACTGCAAAAGCACATGGTTCACGGCTTCGTGCAGGTCACCCAAAGTGTCCAGCAAGGTGCCGTCCAAATCAAACAAAATCGCCGTTTTCATATCACAGACCCCGATTTTTCAGCACACGGATATCCTCGCCCACGAAAGTCAGGCGGGTGAAATTGCCGTGGAAACGGGATGCAATCTGGGGAGAATAGCGCCGTGCCACCTCGTCCACATTGAGATTGGTGGAAATGAGCATGGGCTTACCGGCCAAAATCCGGTCGTTAACCAGGCTATACAGCGCTGCCGTCACAAACTGGCCCGGCAGCTCCGTACCCAGGTCATCGATGATCAAAAGGTCTGCCTCCAGCAGCTTGTCCGCCTCCCGGCGGCTCTCCTCACTGGAGTTAAAGCGGGCCCGTTCCAGCTTGGCAAAAAGCCGGGAAGCCGTTTCATAGGCAACGGAATAGCCCCGCTCTGCCACCGTGCGGGCGATGCAGGCCGACAGGAAGGTCTTGCCCAAGCCCGTGCTGCCGATGAACATGAGATTACCGGAATCCTTGGAGAAATTCATCGCATAGTTCTTGCAGGTACGGAAATTGCGCTCCATAATCATCCGGGGGCTGGCACCATAGCGGCTGTCCACCGCATCGGAATAGTATTCCAGCTGGAACTGGCTGAAACTTTCTCTGCCGCCGGACAGCAGCGACAGTTCCTTCTTCTGCTCCTGGCTGCACAGCTCCCGCAGGCACTCGCACATTTGGCTTCCGATGTAGCCCTGACCGCCGCAGCGGTCGCAGATGGGGCTGTCGTCCAAGTAGCCCTCCTCAAAATGCAGGGCGATCAGTTCCGCACGCTCCTGCTGGAGCAGCATGTTTTCCCGCCGGGCCTGCTGCAGCAGCTCCTGGGGATCCTCGCCCTGGGTAAAAGCTGCCTGGGCTGCCATGGCCATGGTGGCCCGCAGCTGGATATCGATCTGACGAAGGCGGGGTACGGTTTCATAAGCATGGGCCAGGTGCCGCCGGTTTTCCGAGGCCCGGTCCTCCCGGTCCTGGGCCAGTCTGGCTCTGGCTCTGACCACCACTTCTGCACTGTATGCCATAGGTTAGTCCTCCTGCAATACTTTCTGGATGGCCTCCAGCTCTGCCGCACCCAGGGTGCCGGAAGCGCCCTTAGGCACTGCCCTGCTGTCGCCGTTGCGGACATCGTCGGCCTTCTGATAACCCGCCTCTTTCCAGCGGAGCAAAATCTTGTTCATGTAAGCCCAGTTGAGGCCGCCGGTGTTCAGGCAGGTCCGCTCATAGGCCATGCGGATCATTTCGTCATCAAAGCCAAACCCTAACCACTGGCGGGCGTACTTTTCCTCTGCCGGTGTCAGGCTGCGGCCGTGGATCTGCAGCAGCCGGGCCAGGGCAGCCAGACGGCTGTGGTAAACATTCTGCCGATGGATAAAAGCGGCAGCGGCCTCCAGGGTGTCGATGCCCTGCTCAGCCCAGGCATATGCCTCCTTCTCGATGGTCCGAAGGGCCGGATTACGCAGGTTGCCCTTCTGCCGGGCCCGGTCCTGGCAGTAACTGACCAGCACGCAGACCACATCCTCGGGAAGGCCCAGATAGTTGACAAAGGAAAGCAGGATCTTCAGTTCCTCCGTGGCCAGGGTCCGGCCCAGTCGGCGCTGGACCTCCATGTAGAGGCGGCGGAAGCCAGGGTCCTTTTCCATGGTCTGCAGCACATCCTGCTCGGTGTAGCTGGGCCGCTCGCCGGGCACAAAGGCCTTTTCCTGGCTCTGCCACAGCCCCAGCTGCCGCAGGGTAGCCGATGCGCAGGAAAAACGGGTCTCGTTCATGCGCAGCGCAGCGGCAGCATCCGAAAGCAGGTTGCCGCTTTTTATGTATAAGTACAGCATGAGGGCATCGCCGCTGGCAGCGCCAAGCAGTTTCTGTACGTCTTCCGCCGGGATGGAAACCGAGTTGATGGTCATAGCAAACTCCTGAAAAAAACTGTCATTTGGCACCATTATAACACAGCTTTTGCCGCCGGGCAACGATTGCCGCCGATGAAAAATGCAGAAAAAAGGTTGTGTAATTTGGCGGGACACAGTATCTTGTGGCAGCCGTGGCCGCCTGACACAACAGTAGGGACACCCCGGAGGGGTGTCCCTACAAATTATGGTTCGTTTCGTTCCGCCACCAACATGGGGGTCATGAGCGGTTTCCCAAACCGCTCCTCAAACAGCTTGCACTTGACCAGGAAGGCATAGTAGACATTGTAGCCACAGCCGTAGAGGGTCTCATTGTTGCCCATGCCCTTGGCAAGGATCACATCCGCCGTTTCGAAGGCTTCCTTTGCCTCCGGGCCCAGCAGGCTCAGCTCCGTACCGCCAATGGTGTTGCCGTTGTCGATGACCGCAAAGGGCACACCCACCGCCGCCGCATCCTCCCGGGTGGCATCGTTGAGCACCGGGCCGCCACGGACGCAGAAGGTAATCTCCAAATGAGGATATTTCTTGTGAATCTCCTCGGCAAAAATGCGGTCAAAGGCGATCTCACCGGCGTTGTCCGTCAGATACAGCAGCCGCCGGCCCTTTTCAAACTCTCCACACAGCCGGGCATAGCAATCCCGGTCCAGCTCCATCCCTAAGCCCATATCCAACATTTCATCCAGTTTTTCAAAGGAAACCTGGCCCTGAAGGGCAGAAAAGTCCAGATAATTGCCCAAAACAGAAAACTGCAGGCCGGCGTACACCGGATCCTTCTGGGTCTGCACCCGGGCCTGGATATCGGCAAAGCGCTCCATGACAAAGCGGTTGGAGTCCAGCTTTTCCTGGATGTATCGGTCCTCACCCAGGCCGTAATACTTTTGGAACAGCGCCGTCACGCCGGGGCCAAACCAGGGAGAGGCCACATGATCCGGGGCATCCAGGTACATCTGCATCAGTTCCCGGGCAAAGGCAATGGCGGTGGCCTCGTCGCCCAAAGACGAAGCCGTTTCCAGATTTTTCCGGAAATGACAGGCTAAACAGGTGGCATTCATACTTTCAGCTTCACCACGATCTTGACAAAATCATTGGGCACATCCAGGTGCCGGCCGGGCATATGGGCATCCTCGGGGAAGGCCACATAGCAGATGCCTTCGTTGATGGTGATATAGGAGAAGGGGCCGGAATATCTGCCGATATCATTTTCCTCGCTGAAGGCCACTTCTTCGGTGCAGACTTCCAGCGGCGCATAGCCCACAACTTCCTTGCCCTTGACAATATACTGGATGTCCAGGTACTTCCGATGGGCTTCTGCCAGATCCGGGGCGATGGTGCTCTGGGCAGCGACGAAGAAACGGTTGCCATTGGACAGGGGATGTACCACGCCGGGGGTAAAGTCCGTCAGTGCGTTGACCGCCTCAAATGCTTCTTCGATGCCGGGCAGCAGGGAGGCGTACTTCTTAATGTCTTTCCAGGGACAGAGGATCATAGGATTTTCCTTCCTTTCGGTTGTTTTTTCAAATTTTCGTTTGTCGGGTGGTTACTCTGTAGGGGCGGCCATTGAATAAATCAAGGTATGATTGCCACCGGCAATCATTTTTATTTGAGATTCGCTGCGCGGAGCACCACGTCCGCCGAAAAATGGAACATTTTTTCGGATTTTTCGAAGAAAAATAACAATGTTGTGCCTACGGCACGGCATTTGCGTTGCAAAATGCCCGGACGAGCAATGCTCGCCCCTACGATGGCATCTGCCCGCTAAATCGCAATTTACAGGGTCTTCAGAATTTGGGGCAGCTGGCGGATGTCCTCCAGCTTGGCGGCATAGCCTTGCGGATTACCGAAGCCGTAAGCGGCGAAAATAAAGGGAACATTGGCAACCAGGGTGGCCTCGTAATCGCCCTGGGTATCGCCGATGTAGATGGCATCCGTCAGGTCATGGCGACGCATCAGCTCCAAAATCGTTTCTCCCTTTTCCGTTCCGGTGTCGCCGAAGCACAGGTGGCCCCGGAACAGGTGGGCGATGCCCAGCTTTTCCATGCACAGCTCCGGGTAGCCGCACTGGGCGTTGCTGACGATGAAGAGGCGGTGTGCCTTGGCCAGTTCCTCCAGGGTCTCTTTCACGCCCTCGTAGCCGATCTTGCACTCGTTTTCGGCCAGGTACTTGTTTTCCGTGTCCATGCAGCGCTCCATCAGGGCGTAACGCTCCGGCAGCGGAACTTCGGCAAAGATCACATCGGCAATTTCCGTCATGGTCTTGCCGAACAGGGGCCGCAAAATTTCCGCATTCACAAACAGGTGGTCATAGCCCTCGGCATGAAGCTGGATATTATAGCCCTCCGCCACCAGCGCTCGGGAATCCCACAGGGTGCCATCAATATCAAAAATCAGATTTTTCATTTACTTTCCTCCAAATGCCGGCGAATCCGGCCCATGATCATATCCAGCGCCACATAGTTCTTGCCGCCCTCCGGCACCACCACATGAGCAAAGCGCTTGCTGGGCTCCACATACTTTTCGTGCATAGGCTTAACGGTGGTCTGGTACTGCTCGATCACCGACTCCAGGGTTCGGCCACGATCCCGCACATCCCGCTTGATCCGGCGGCAGAGGCGGACATCGGCATCGGTATCCACAAAAATCCGGATGTCCATCAGCTCCCGCAGGGCCTCATTTTCGAAGATCAGAATGCCCTCGACGATGATGACCTGCCGGGGCTCGATGTGCACCGTTTCGTCGGAGCGGTTGTGGTTGGCAAAATCATACACCGGGCAGTCGATGGCCTGGCCGCTGCGCAGGGCCTGCAGATGGAGGACCATCAGCGCCGTTTCCAGGGCTGCCGGCTCGTCATAATTGAGCTTGCACCGCTCCTCGAAGGGCATCAGATCCCGGCGGTGGTAGTAGTTGTCGTGGCTGAGCACCGTGACCACATCGCCGAAAGTGTCGATGATGTTTTTCATCAGTGTGGTTTTGCCGCTGCCGGTACCACCTGCAATGCCGATGACCAAAATGTTGTTTTCCATATACGTTTCTCCTATATCCACAGGATGGTAAATTGTTGTTTAGCAAAACTCTGTAGGGAACGCTGTCCTCAGCGGTCCGACCGCGGAGCGGCACAATTTTGCACCGCAGCATCGCAGAAAAATGCAGAAAATTCGCCCATCGAGGTCGAATTTTCTGACGGAACGCTGAGGACAGCGTTCCCTACAGGTGCAAACATAAACAACAATTTAGCGCAGCAATTTTTCAGCCACAGCGGTAAAGCGGGTAAGGTTGCCGCTGGCGGTCAGCAGGAGCTGCCCGTCCCTTCCATCCGCCATCAGACCCGCAGCCTGCAGTCGGCGCCTGGTTTCTTTCGCCGTGCCTTCGCCGCCATCGAGCAGCAGCACATCCGGCCCCAGCACACGGGAAATGGCCGCTGCGGCGAAGGGGTAATGGGTGCAGCCCAGCACCAGCGTATCCAGTTTTCCCACATAGGGGTTTAGCAGTTCCTGCAGCAACCGCTCCGTTTCCGCCCCATCCACATCGCCGCTTTCGATCCGCTCCACCAGGCCTGGTGCAGGGATCTTGGTCACGGTGCAGCCTGCATCAAAGCGGTGCATCAATGCGTCAAATTTTTCTTCCCGCAGGGTCACCTGGGTGGCCATGACGCCGATGCGTCCGCCGGGGAAGGTATCGGCCGCCAGCTTTAGAGCCGGCTCGATGCCGATGACGATGAGGTCGGGGTAAGCCGCCCGCAACTGGCGGATGGCTGCCGCCGTGGCCGTATTGCAGGCGATCACCAGTGCCTTGACGGGGTATTCCGTCACCAGTTTTTCCGCCGCCGCCAGGGTCAGGGCACGGACTTCGTCTGTGGTCCGGGAACCGTAGGGCGCATTGGCGCAGTCGCCAAAATAGATATAGGATTCCCCGGGCATGGCCTGCCGCAGATGCCGCAGCACACTTAAGCCCCCCACGCCGGAGTCAAATACGGCAATGTATCCACTTTTGTCCATAAACCCACCTGCCTTTCGTGGGATAAATTGTTGTTTAGCAAAGCTCTGTAGGGAACGCTGTCCTCAGCGTTCCGACCGCGAAGCGGCACAATTTTGCACCGCGGCATCGCAGAAAAATGCAGAAAATTCGCCCATCGAGGTCGAATTTTCTGACGGAACGCTGAGGACAGCGTTCCCTACAGGTGCAAACATAAACAACAATTTATCTTATCAATACATTTCCTACATCATATCAAAAAAACAGCCGTGTTGCAATGCCTTGGGGGAATTTTCCGCAAAAAAGAGGACTGCCCGCAGGCAGTCCTCTCTTACGATTTTCTATTTCTCAGGGCAAATTCAGTTTGTTCTTCATCAGGTGCACAGACAGGAAGTAGCCACCGACGCACAGGCCGATGCGCAGCGCCATCATCAGGATCATCGTCACATTCAAAACCAGTGCGCTGGGATAGTCACTGTAAAGGCTCTCATTGATCCCCAGCACGATCACCGCGATCACACCCAGAACGGATTCGGCAATGCCCACGGCGAAATTGATCACATAATAGCTGCCGATGGTGGCCAGGATCTTATGCTTCTTGGCCAGCACGCAGCCGACGACGATGCTGGTCATCAGCAGCACCACGGTGTACACCGCCGTGATCACGCCGGACACATTTTGCAGGATCGCAAAGAGGCGGTAGCCCGGCTCGTTGGCCATCTCTCCCTCCCAGATGCCCAGCATGCTTTCCAGCATCACCCGGATCTCCCAGCTATGCTCCTTCAGCGGCACGGCAGCGCCGATGAACACGATCATCGCGGCCGCCGCCAGCAGCACCAGGGCGCTGACCACCAGCCAGAACAGGATATTCACCAGGCTGGACAGGAAGAGCTGGGAAGCCGAAACCGGCAGGGTAAAGGTCAGATAGCCCTCGTCGGTAAATTTGTTCTTGTAAAAGCGGAACAGATTAATAAACTGCACCGCAAAGCCATAAGCCACCAGGGCAATGATGATAAAGGTCAGCGCGCTGGACAGGCCCATGGTGCCCCAAATAAAGGAATCCTGCTGGGCATTCTGCCGCTGGATGTAGATCAGCAGCCGCAGCACAAGGGCACCCAGCAGACCGGCACCCAGGGCACCGGCACTCAGAATACTCAGCAGACCGCCATTGGCCTTCCACTCATGCTTTAACAACTTGGCAAACATCGGAACACCTCCCGGAACAATTCATCAAGGCTCTTGCCGCTTTCTTCCCGTGCTTCGTCCACAGAGCCCGATTGGACGATCTTTCCCTGGTGCAGGAAAATGAAATCATCCAGCACCGGCTCCACATCCGCGATCAGGTGGGTGGAAATGATCACCGTGGCTTCGGGATCATAATTGCTTACAATAGTCTGCAGGATGTAGTCCCGGGCTGCCGGGTCCACGCCGCCGATGGGCTCATCCAGCAGATACAGCTTTGCCCGGCGGGACATGACCAGCACCAGCTGCACCTTTTCCTTGTTGCCCTTGGAAAGGCTGCCGAAGCGGGTTTCCGGCCGAATGCCCAGGTTTTTCAGCATTTCTTCCGCCCGAGGACGGTCGAAATCCCGATAAAAATCCTGGAAAAAGTCCAGCTGGTCCCGGATCTTTTGATTGTTGCGCAGATAAGTACGGTCCGGAAGGTAGGAGACCAGCGACTTGGTATAGTCGCCCACCGGCACATTTCCCACCCGGATGGTGCCGGTATTGGGGGTCAGCAGGCCGGCGATCAGCTTCAAAAGTGTGGTCTTGCCGCTGCCGTTGGGGCCGAGTAAGCCCACGATCCGACCTGCGGGCAGGGACAGCGAGATGTTATTGAGTGCCGGAACGCCGCCCTTATTGTAAAATTTCATCAGGCCGGAAATAGTTAATACAGTATCCATCATATCCTCCCCTTTACAAACTCAAGTTTCATGAACATCGATCTCCACCCGGGCGATGGGCAGCGACTTGACGGCACGGTAGGCCGCGCTGCCACGGACGGTGGCGAAAAAGCGGCCGTCCCCCGGTGCGCCCCAGTGGATCTTGCGCAATAGCGACAGCTTTCGGCTGGGTTCGTACAGCACCGTCAGGTGCAGCTGCACCAGCTCATCTCCGCCCAGAAAATCGAACTGCCGCACCAGGTCAAAGTGATACAGCTTTTCCCCGGTGAAATCAAAGGTGCCCGTCTGGAACAGCAGCATGTCCGGCTCTCCCACATCCAGATCGCACATTTTTTCAAAGGTGTCAATCAGTTCGTCCAGGGTCATGCCGTCCCGCACCGTGTCCCGCAGGGTGCGGTAAACCACCAGGCATTGTAGCCGCTGCTGGCTTTCTTTCCGCTGCCGCTCCTCTTCTTCCAGGCGGGCGGCGTAAGCCGGATCGTTGGCCCGCTCCTCTACCCAATGGATAACGGATTTGGGGTCGTCGGGGTCAAAACAGGCGTCCATGATCTCGTTAAATTCCGGGTTGTCGCTTTCCGAAAGAACGGTTTTACGGATCTGCAGCTGCGTCACAAAGGAAGCAACCAGATCCACAATCCACATAGCAAGACCGATGGCCAGGCATTTCTTACTCCAGATGCCGATCAAGCACAGGACAAGTCCCGGCAGGAACAGCAGCGCATAGCGAATGAAAAAATTAAGCAGCAAGCCCAGCAGAAACATTTTGAATGGATATTTTCTGTTCATAGCGCATCCACCTCCAGCGCCAGCAACATCTGGCAAGCCTCTGCCATGGTAAGCCCTAGCGCCTTAAATTGAGCCGCGGCCCCACGGATGACAGCACCCGTTGCGGTTTTGCGCATATCTTCCAGCACCGCAGCATCCCGGGTTACATAACGGCCCACGGTGCCGTCGGTGATCAGCAGGCCCTCCCCTTCCAGCTCCAGCAGCGCCCGCTGCATGGTGTTGGGATTGACCTGAGCCTGGGCCGCAAACTCCCGCACCGGCGGGATCCGGGCGCCGGGCTGAAATTCCCCGACCAGGATGGCCCCCCGGAGCTGTTCCATGATCTGCAGATAAACCGGCTTACCGCCGGCAAATTTCCATTGCATACGAATCCCCCTCCTTTGTACTACTATACTAATACAATAGGGCAACTTTGTCAAGTTCATCCGTAATTTTTCGTTTATCGCTCTGTTTGGAATGGAAATTTGTCGTCCCTTTGAGACGACAGCGGCGTAGCCGCAATACCTTCTCCCGGGGAGAAGGTGGGTCAAAATATGCCATAAGGGCATATTTTGAGCCGGATGTGGAATGCGGGAGTCGCAGTTAGATGCGGTAAATGCCAAGACTTGCTGACGGGTTACCCATTTTGATGCCTGAAACACGGCAGAAATCGTTGCTTTACCGCCCGCATTCCACATCAGTCACAAAAATGGGTTCCGAAGCGCCCATTTTTGTGCCAGCTTCTCCCCGGGAGAAGCCAAGGGCGCTCCCGCGCCAGTGCGACTGCACGATAAATCCCAATTTACAAAAAAAGACTGCCCGCAGGCAGTCTTTTTATTATGCAGCATTTTTCTTGCGCTTTGCCAGAATCTGGGGCAGGTAGACGATGCCCAGGTACACCACCAAAATCGGCACGATCATGTACATATACCAGTACTGGCTGGGGATGATCTGATAGAACAGGGCCAGCAGGGGATTTTCCGGCTGGATGGAGTACATATAGTTGACCTGGATCACATTGCCGGCATAGTCCAGCACATTGTTGGCAGACAGGTAGTTATTGAGCCCCACATTACACAGGTGGATGCCGGTGTAGATGACCATGGTGATAACGATGGTGGACAGGATGCACTTGGGATCTTTCTCAATGAGCCCCAGGCGGAACAGCAGAATGGGAATGCCGAATTCCAGCACATGGGGGAAGAAATAGAACACGAAGGTCCAGCTCAGCAGCTCATACTCTGCCTGGGCCATATTGACCACCAGGGCCGCCAGGGCGCCCAGGCACCAAACCAGCAGCAGATTGCCCAAATGCTTGTTTCTTGTAAAGACCGCAATGGGCAGAACCAGCGCATTCAGGGAGCAAAGATGCAGGGGAAGATACTCCACAGGAGAGCCCCAGGTGACCAGATTAAAAATAACAGCAGCCAAACCGGAAAAGCTCAGCACGCCCAGCACAGCGGTCTGTACCCGGCGGGAAGCCTTGCGCAGCGCAAAATAAAGCACAACGATCATCGCTGCGGCCAACACCAAGGATGTGATGTGAACCAGGCCAAAAGAACCCCATTTCATAGGTAATTTCCTCTCTTTTTTACTTTTTCCGGTTTATTATATCTAACTTTTTCTTTTTGTCAACATTTGTTATTTTTCGGGCTCCTTGGCAGAAAATTTTTCTTTTGAGAAAAAATAGCTTCCCTTTTGACCAAAGATAGTATATAATGGCTGTATTCGCACCAAGGAGGTTTGTCTATGCACAAAAAAGTAGAGAAGGTTTTTCGCAAGATCCTGCACTGGATGGAGGGCATCATCGCCGCCATTACGCTGATCGTTATGGTGGGCATGGTGCTGCAGGAGATCTACCGGATGTTTACGGTGCCTACATATTTTGACAGCACCTACACCTATCTGCACACCTTTTTGAACATCCTCGTCGGTCTGGAGTTTGTCCGAATGCTGATCGATCTGACCCCCGGTAACACCATCGAGGTACTGATCGTGGCACTTGCCCGACAGGTCATTATCAGCCATGACGACCCCATCAGCAATGTCTGCTGCGTGCTGTGTATCGCCGGTCTCTTCGCCACCCGTCACTTCCTGATCCCCAGAAAGGAAATGAACCTGGAAATCAGCGAGCTGGCCCCGGACGAAGGCTCCACAGACGTTTACGAACCCCATTGATACATAAAACCGCCCACCCGGGCGGTTTTTCCATATGGAACCCATCGCAACCTGCCCGCATATACTATCTTTGACTTTTTCGAATCCAGGAGGTACATCCATGAAAACATACACCGTAGCCATTTTGGGCGTCACCGGCGCCGTGGGGCAGGAAATGCTCCGGGTGCTGGAACAGCGGGATTTCCCCGTGGGGAAACTGGTGGCCCTGGCCAGCGACCGCAGCGCCGGCGGCACCATCCGCTTCCGGGGTCAGGATTGGCCCATTGCCGCCGTCTGCGACAGCGCATTCGACAGCGTGGACATCGTGCTGGGTGCGGCAGAAAATGACATCGCCCTGCGCTGGGCTCCGGTGATCCGGGCTGCCGGTGCCGTGTTCATCGACAATTCTTCCGCCTTCCGTATGGACCCGACGGTACCCCTGGTGGTACCGGAATGCAATGGAGCCGATGTCAAAAACCATCAGGGCATCATCGCCAACCCCAACTGCACCACTGCCATTTCTTTGACGGCGGTACAGCCCCTGCGGAGTTTGGGGCAGATCCAGTCCATGGTGGCCTCCTCCTACCAGGCCGTTTCCGGTGCCGGTGCGGCTGGCCCCAAGGAACTGCAGGCCCAAATGGCGGCCTTCCTCCGGGGCGAGGAGCTGCCCCAGCAGGTCTTCCCCTGCCCCATTCTCTGCAATTTGATCCCCCAGATCGGCCAGGAGCAGGAGGACGGCTACACATCGGAAGAAATGAAGCTGCACTACGAGGGCCGCAAGATCCTGCACCTGCCGAATCTGAATGTCAGCTGCACCTGCGTGCGGGTGCCGGTGATGCGCAGCCACAGCGTTTCCCTGCGGATCACCTTTGACCGGCCTGTGACGGTGGAAGATGCCCGGCAGGCCGTTGCACAGGGCCAGGGATGCCGGTTGGTGGACGATCTGCCGAATGGGGTCTATCCCACGCCGCTGCAGTCCTCTGACCAGGATCTGGTGCTGGTGGGCCGTATCCGCCGGGATCTGACGGACCCCTGCAGCATCAATCTGTGGTGCTGCGGTGACCAGCTGCGCAAAGGTGCTGCCACCAACGCCGTGCAGATCGCCGAACTACTGATCTCTTAACAACATATTTTCTGACTCCTCCGCATAGGTTGTACCACTATTACCTTGGGAGGGGTCAGAATGCGTAAATTTGGGTGTTTGCTGCTGGTTGTGGTTTTGCTGCTGGGGGTGCTGCCGCCAGGCGCATGGGCTGCAGAGCTGGATGTGGCCGGAAAAAGTGCCCTGCTGATGGATGCCGCCACCGGCACGGTACTCTACGAAAAGAACGCCCACGAACAACTGCCGCCGGCCTCGGTGACCAAGGTGATGACCTTGCTTCTCATTATGGAGGCCATCGACAGCGGCAAGATCGACTGGAACGATACCGTCACCGCTTCGGAAGCTGCCGCTGCCAAAGGTGGCAGCCAGATCTATCTGAAGGTGGGCGAAACCATGACCGTGACGGACATGGTCAAATCCATCGCCGTTTCCTCTGCTAACGATTGTGCCTGCGCCATGGCAGAGCATATCGCCGGGTCAGAAACCGCCTTTGTTTCCAAAATGAACCAGCGGGCCAAGGAATTGGGGATGAACGACACCAATTTTGTCAACTGCACAGGACTGGACGATGAGCCGGAGGCGAAGGAACATCTGACCAGCGCCTATGACATCGCCATCATGAGCAGGGAACTGCTGACGAAACACCCGGATATCAAAAAATTTACCACCATTTGGATGGACACCGTCCGGGGCGGCAGTTTCGGCCTGTCCAATACCAACAAGCTGGTGCGGTTTTACCAGGGCTGCACAGGGCTGAAAACCGGCTTTACCTCCGCTGCCGGCCACTGTCTGTCGGCTTCGGCCTTGCGGGACGGGATGGAGTTGATCGCCGTGGTGCTGGGTGCGGAAAGCTCCCAGGCCCGATTTGCCGCCTGCAAGCAGATGTTGGACTACGGCTTTGCCAATTTTGCGGCGGTGACGCCCCAAATCCCGGAAAATGCCACGGTTCCGGTGAAGCTGGGCACGGAAAAGACGGTAACGGCTGTGGCTGCCGATGTACCCGGCTGCCTCATCGACAAGGCCCAGCGGGATGATGTGACCACCACCGTTACCTTGGAACCGGAGGTAACGGCCCCGGTTAGCCAGGGGCAGCGGCTGGGCACCCTGCAGATCAAGGTCGGCGACCGGGTGCTGGCCCAGGTTCCCCTGGTGGCGGCCCAATCGGTGCCCCGACTCACATGGCAGCAGATCTTTGTACGGATTTTAAGGAAAATCACCATGGCGGCATAAGTTTTTTGCACCGCAGGCCCAACGTTTTCCCCGGGGGAAGGTACGCGCCTGCGGCACTATAAACAACAATTTACCGCACCGAAGGCCCCTCAGGGGTCTTTCTTTTTTTGCATTTATTGACAATGTTCTTGCGGCAAGGTATAATGTAATCATTGTAAATACAAGAAAAAGGAGACATACCTATGGATGTAAAATATGAATCCCTATTTACGCCCTGGAAGATCGGCAATGTGGAGATCAAAAACCGCATCGTCATGTGTCCCATGGGTGGTACCTCCCTGTTCGGTTGGTTTGAACTGACCGGCTGCGGCTTTGACAAGGAAGCCGCCAAGCTGTTCCTGGAGCGTGCTCAGAACAACGTTGGCCTCATCATCCCCGGTATTGCCCCTCTGCGGGACACCTTCTGGGGCAAGTGGCTGTGGCAGAATCCCAAGATGTTTGAAGATCTGAAGGAATTTATGGAGGAAATCCATAAGACAGGCGCCAAGCTGTTTATCCAGCTGACCGCCGGCATGGGCCGCAGCTGGGCCATCACCGAGCTGGTGGGCCCCCTGCACAAGAATAAGGTCACCCGCGCCATCGTCAAGCCCATCATCGACACCAGCCACGAGCTGGCCTGTCCCTCTCCTCAGCCCAACCGCTGGGCCCCCGACATCATCTGCCCCGAAATGACCAAGGAGCAGATCCACGAGATCATCGAAGCCTTCGCCAAGACCGCAAAGCTGTGCAAGGACGCCGGCGTTGACGGTGTGGAAGTCCACGCTGTCCACGAAGGCTACCTGCTGGATCAGTTCGCCATCGAATTCTTCAATAAGCGTACCGATGAGTACGGCGGCAGCTTCGAAAACCGCTATCGTTTCGCAGCCGAGGTGGCCAAGGCCATCAAGGAGTCCTGCGGCGACGATTTCCCCGTATCCCTGCGCTACTCTGTCGAGTCCAAGCTGAAGGGCTTTGCCAAGGGCATCGTGCCCGGTGACGACGCTCCCGAGCTGGGCCGTACCATGGAAGAATCCGAGAAGGCCGCCAAATACCTGCAAGACTGCGGCTATGATATGCTCAACGCTGACAACGGCACTTACGATAGCTGGTACTGGGCACATCCGCCCATGTACATGCCCCAGAACTGCAACCTGGAGGACGTTGCCCACATCAAGAAGTTTGTGGACATCCCCGTGGTCTGCGCCGGCCGTATGGAACCCGATGTGGCAGCCCAGGCCATTAGCGATGGTAAGATCGACGGCATGGGCGTTGCCCGTCAGTTCCTGGTAGACCCCCAGTGGATCACCAAGATGATTGAGGACCGGCTGGAGGACATCAAGCCCTGTATCTGCTGCCATAGCGGCTGCTTCAACTTCTCCTCCTCCAAGGGTCATTACAACACCCAGGATCTGACCGACACCATGGGCCTGGCCCGCTGCGCCATCAATGCCGAGACCATGCAGAGCAAGAAGCACTATATCAAGCCCGCCAAGAAGATCAAGAATGTGGCTGTCATCGGCGGCGGCATCGGCGGCATGGAGTCCGCCATCGTGCTGGCAAAGCGTGGCCACAAGGTGACGCTGTACGAAAAGTCCGGCCAGCTTGGCGGTGTGTTCATCGCTGCTGCGGCTCCCAGCTTCAAGGAGAAGGATCGGGATTTGATCGCCTGGTACCGCCGTGAGATCACCAAGTATCCGGGTATCACCGTCAAGCTGAATGCTGAGGTCAAGAGCATTGAAGAATGCAAGGCCGATGAGATCATCATCGCCACCGGCTCTAAGGCCAACCGCATCCCCGTTCCCGGCGTGGAAAAGACAGTGCAGGCTGTGGATTTCCTGCTGGGCAAGGCTGAAGTAGGCGACAATGTCACCATCATTGGCGGCGGTCTGACCGGCTGCGAGATCGCCTACGAGCTGTTCCTGCAGGGCAAACACCCCACCATCGTGGAGATGCAGGACGACCTGATCACCACCCCCGGCATTTGCCTGGCCAACACCAGCTTCCTCCGTGACTTCTTTGAAGCCAACAAGGTGCCTGTCCACCTGGAAACTGGCGTTGTGTCCATCGATGAAGGCGGCGTGCGGGTCAAGGATAAGAACGGCATGGAATTCAAGATCGCAGCCGATTCCGTGATCCTGTCTGTTGGCTACAAGCCCATGCCCCTGGCACCCAAGGGTAAGAACGTCCACATCGTAGGCGATGCAGAGAAGGTGGGCAACCTGAGAACCGTCATCTGGGGCGCCTGGGATACCTGTATGAAAATCTAAATTGTTATTTACATCAGAAACGCAATGTAGGGGTGGCCCACTGGAGCGTCCCTGCAAGGGTACCGTTTTATTCTGTAAACAACAATTTACCTTACAAGGAAAGGAAGATTACTATGTATTTAACTCCTGAACAACAGGCCATTCTCAATGGCAGCCAGGGCGAAACCATGGCCAAGGTTTGGAAGACCTTAGTCATGTACGGCGAAGCCTTCGGCGCAGACAAGATGGTACCTGTTACCTCTACCTATAACCACCTGGTCACTTCCTTCGGTCTGAAGATGATGAAGCCCGTGTTCGATCTGATGCAGCAGCTCATCGATGCCGGCGCCATCTCTCAGCAGAAGTTCTCCGTGGACCCCCGACCCGTGGACAAGCATGTGCCTGCCAATTTCCTGCAGAATCTGATCTTCAACAAGATCATGTATGCCACCCAGGACTCCTATGAGCAGCAGCTGCAGCAGCTGGGTCTCATGGACAAAGACGCCTTCACCTGCGCCTGCTACCTGGATCAGATGGGCAACAAGCCCCAGAAGGGCGAGGTCCTCAGCTGGGCGGAGTCCTCTGCTGTCGTGTATGCCAACTCCGTTCTGGGTGCCCGTTGCAACCGCAACTCCGGCATTATGGACATCATGGGCTCCATCGCCGGTTTCGTGCCCAACTTCGGCCTTTTGACCGACGAAGGCCGTAAGGCTACCTGGATCGTCAAGGTCGAATGTGAAAAGAAGCCCGAGGCACAGCTGCTGGGCTCTGCCATCGGCATGAAGGTCATGGAGGATGTGCCCTATGTGATGGGCATGCAGAAGTGGCTGGGCACCGAGCTGAACGATGAAAACTGCGCTTACCTCAAGGACTTTGGCGCTGCCACCGCCAGCAACGGCGCTGTGGGTCTGTACCATATCGCCGACCTGACCCCCGAGGCCAAGGAACTGGGCGAGGGTCTGATCGCCGAAAACGCCCAGGTCTATGTCATTGACGACGCCGAGCTGGAGCGGGTCAAGAACAATTACCCCGTCATGTGGAAGAAGCCCGACGGCAAGCCGAAGCTGTGCTTCATCGGCTGTCCCCATCTGAGCCTGCAGCAGCTGATCGACTGGACCGTGGCTGTGGAGAAGGGTCTGCAAGAGGCCGGCAACAAGAAGGTGCTGGTACCCACCGTATTTACCACCGCCCCCGCTGTGAAGGCAGAATTTGAAAAGACCGAGTATGCCAAGCGCCTGGAAGCCACCGGCGTTATCCTCTCCTATATCTGCCCGCTCATGTACATGAACAATCCCCTGTGCAAGAGCATGAATGTCATGACCAGCTCCAACAAGCTGCGCACCTACACCACCGCCCGCTACTACACCGAAGCCGAGATTCTCAGAAAAATCACGAAGGGAGGCAACTAATTATGAAGGAATTTAAGGGAAGAGTCATTGCCCCCGGCACCGTAACGGCTGAGGCCGTGGTTTCCCACGGTGGCTTCAACACCCTGGCCTCCTTCCAGGGCGCCCTGCAGTTTGGCGATAAAAAGGCCACCTGCGGTGACCAGAACAATGCGGATCTGCACGGCAAGGAACTGGCCGGCAAGGCCCTGTGCCTGCCCCAGACCATCGGCTCCACCACCGGCGGTCTGGTAATCTACTGCGCCTGCGCCATGGGCCGTCAGCCCGCCTGCATGCTGTTCAGTCAACCCATCGATTCCCTGGCAGCCGCCGGTTCCATCCTGGCCTCCGTTTGGTTGGACGGCATCCAGATGCCGGTTGTCGACTCCCTGGGAGAAGAATTTTTGAACTATGTCCAGCACGGCATGACCGTCACCGTCAAGGACGGCGGCATCGTCTGCGTGAAGTAAGAAAACACAAATCGGGCACCGCATTGCGGTGCCCGATTTTTCTGCAAATTTCAGTTTCTCAATTAGGTCTATCGTAGGGCGGAGGGCTTGCTCCCGCCCTATAATCGATATGATTGATAAACTGCAATTTCTCTTTCTTTTTTATTGACAAGGCATAGCAGTTAGGAGTAGAATAACAGTGTATCTGCAATACTAATTTTGCCGTAAGGAGGGATCATCATGGATGCGGGACACAGTACCGGCAACGCAGACCGAAGTAGCGTTCCTTTATATTCCATGATGGACCGCTGACTTCACTCCCAAAATCAAGGAGGAAGCATTATGGCTGAACGATTTGAAATCGTGGAAAAAGCCCTCCTGCGCATGCTGGAGGACAAAAAATACACAACTTTGCGGGATATCCTGGCCACCATGAACCCCAGCGATATCGCCGCCATCTTTGACGATCTGGAGGAACGGCAGATCCCCGTCGTCTTCCGCCTGCTGCCGAAAGAAACGGCGGCGGAAACCTTTGTTGAAATGGAGCCGGATGCCCAGGAATTGCTGATCCGTGGCTTTTCCGACAACGAGCTGAAGGAAGTCCTTGACGAACTCTACGCCGACGACGCAGCCGACATTGTTGAGGACATGCCCGCCAATGTGGTCAAGCGAATCCTGAAAAATGCCGACCCGGAGATGCGCAACACCATCAACCAGCTGCTGCGCTATGAAGAATACACCGCCGGTTCCATCATGACCACGGAGTATGTGTCCCTGCGGCCCAACATGACAGTGGAGGAAGCGATCCTGCGGATCCGCCGCCAGGGCGTGGATAAAGAAACCATTTACACCTGCTATGTCACCGATTCCAACAAGCGGCTGATGGGTTTGGTGACGGTGAAGGATCTGCTGCTGGCAGGGGATGACGAAATGCTCATCCAGGAGCTGATGATCACCAATCTAATCTCCGTCAACACCGGTACCGACCAGGAAGAAGTGGCCCGTATGCTCAGCCGTTACCACTTCCTGGCTCTGCCTGTTGTGGACACGGAAGGCCGTATGGTGGGTATCGTTACCTTCGACGACGCCATGGACGTCATCGAAGAAGAAGCCACCGAGGATATGGAGCTGATGGGTGGTATGACCCCCTCGGAAAAGCCCTACCTCAAGTCCACTCCCTTTGAACTGTTTAAAAACCGAATCCCCTGGCTGATGCTGCTGATGGTGTCGGCTACCTTCACGGGTCTGATTATTACTGCCTTTGAGGATGCGCTGGCAGCCCAGGTGGCTCTGACCGCCTTTATTCCCATGCTGATGGGTACCGGTGGTAACTCCGGTTCTCAGTCCTCTGTTACCGTCATCCGTGCTTTGAGCCTGGATGAAATGGATCTGGGGGATATTTGGCGTGTGATTTGGAAAGAAATCCGCACCTCCATCATGTGCGCTCTGGCATTGGCTGTGGTATGCTTTGTCAAGATCTGGCTGGTGGATAAAATGCTGTTCGGCAACCAGGATATCACCGTTATGGTGGATCTTGTGGTGTGTGCGGCTCTGGCGCTGACCGTCATCATCGCCAAGATCGTCGGCGGTGTGCTGCCCATCGTGGCAAAGGCCTGCAAGGCAGACCCGGCGGTCATGGCAAGCCCCTTCATCACCACCATCGTGGACGCCGTTTCCCTGCTGGTTTATTTCATGTTCGCAAAAGCCCTGCTGGGTATATAAATGTAAGTTCCTGCTTCCAACGAAGCAGGAACTTTTTGTGTGCAAAATTGTAGTTTATCGTTCAGGCTTATCCGTAGGGGAGGGTCTTGACCCTCCCTCAACGCTGTGTTTTTGAGCCGTTTGATGTTGCTCAATGGTACATTTCTCATCGTTTTCGCAGTTCCGAAGATAGAAAAGTTTAGGGAGGGTCAAGACCCTCCCCTACGAAAAGGCGGAGAGATAAACGAAAATCGGAATTACTACTTTTTCCTGCAAATGGCTCTTCCTTTTTGCAAAAAGCTATGCTACAATAGCGAAAATATGGATTTCAGGAGGCAACATATGCGAGGAATTCCTTCTTTGATTACGGATATCCGCAAAAAAGTATTTACGGAAGTGGCCCGGATGGCCTACGCAGGCCACGGCTACGAAGCCGCCAACGACCTGCCCTATATCATTGTCCCCGGCGACCGTCCCCTGCACCGTGAGGATGTATTCCTGGAGCG
This sequence comes from Faecousia sp., assembly GCA_045638785.1. Lineage (GTDB taxonomy): Bacteria > Bacillota > Clostridia > Oscillospirales > Oscillospiraceae > Faecousia. The sequence continues at coordinate 4,035 of JAZUBW010000130.1, read as the reverse complement.
CGCCATTGCCGGCGAGCGGGTAAGACTGGCCATGGGTCTGAGTCTCCGTCCCTCCGACGGCCGCCATTTGGTCACCGAAGGTATGGATCAGGCTGCCATAGCAGAGCAGTACTATGAGCCACCGCTCATCAATATTATCCCCTACGCCTGCCATGCCTGCCCCACCAATCAGTACAAAGTCAGCAATTACTGCCAGAACTGCCTGGCCCGTTCCTGCGAAAAGGTCTGTCCCAAGGATGCCATCATCGTCCGCAATCACCGTTCCTACATCGATCTGGACAAGTGCATCCGCTGCGGCAAGTGCGCCAAGGCCTGTCCCTACAACGCCATCGTCCACCTGCAGCGTCCCTGCGCTGCCAGCTGCGGCATGGACGCCATCGAATCCGATGCCCAGGGCCGTGCCGTCATCAACCAGGACAAGTGCGTGGCCTGCGGCCAGTGTCTGGTGAGCTGCCCCTTCGGCGCCATTGTGGACAAGGGTCAGATCTACCAGGTGATCCAGTCCATTCTCAAGGGCGACAAGGTCACCGCCATCATGGCCCCGGCCTTCATCGGCCAGTTCGGCAAGCACTCCACCCCCGGCAAGATCATCGCTGCCATGAAGGTTTTGGGCTTCCACCGGATCCTGGAGGTGGCCGTGGGTGCGGATATGTGTACCATCGAGGAAGCCAAGGACTTCCTGGAGCATGTGCCTGCCCAGCAGAATTACATGGCAACCTCCTGCTGCCCGGCCTGGCATTCCATGATCGAAAAGCTGTTCCCCGGTGAAGTGTCGAAGATGTCCATGACCCTGACGCCCATGGTCTTCACCGCCCGGCTGATGAAGAAGAAGTATCCCGGCTGCAAGGTGGTCTTTGTGGGACCCTGCGCCGCCAAAAAGCTGGAGGCCATCCGTACCGATGTCCGCTCCGATGTGGACTTCGTGCTGACCTTCGAGGAGCTACAGGGCATGTTTGAGGCCAAAGAGATCGATTTTGAAACCATCGAGCCCATGTTTGACCTGAACGAAGGCACCGCAGCCGGCCGTGGCTTTGCCGTTTCCGGCGGTGTTGCCAAGGCTGTGGAGGATCTGATCCACGAAACCAACCCCGACCTGGAGGTCAAGACCGCCCGGGCCGAGGGTCTGCGGGACTGCCGCAAACTGATGACCTTGGCCAAGGCCGGCAAGTACAACGGCTACCTTTTGGAAGGTATGGCCTGCCCCGGCGGCTGTGTGGCCGGCGCCGGTACCATCCTGCCGGTGGACCTGGCTGCCAAGGTGGTGACCAATTACCAGGCGGATGCCCAGACCTCCACCCCCACCGAAAGCCCTTACCGTGATAAGGGCCACGAGCTGGACTAAGCGCCTTCCCCTGGGGAAAGGCTATAAAAAAACGCTGCCGATTGCTCGGCAGCGTTTTTGATTTACTTTGCGTACTCGACAGCCTTGGTCTCGCGGATGACATTGACCTTGATCTGGCCGGGATATTCCAGCTCGGCCTCGATCTTCTTGGCAACCTCACGGGCCAGGATGATCATATTGTCCTCGGTAACCACCTCGGGCTTGACCATGATACGAACCTCACGGCCAGCCTGGATTGCGAAGGACTTATCCACACCGGGCCAGGAGTTGGTAAGCTCTTCCAGCTTCTGCAGACGGCGGATATAGTTTTCCACATTCTCGCGGCGTGCGCCGGGACGAGCTGCGGAAACGGCATCGGCAGCCTGAACCAGCACGGCGATGACGGTCTTGGGCTCCACATCACCATGGTGAGACTCGATGGCGTTAACCACAACGGGATTTTCCTTGTACTTGCGGGCAAGGTCGGCACCCAGCTGCACATGGCTGCCCTCAACCTCATGGTCGATGGACTTGCCCAGGTCATGCAGCAGACCGGCACGCTTTGCCAGAGCCACATCCACACCCAGCTCCGCAGCCATCAGGCCCGCGATGTGGGACACTTCGATGGAGTGGTTCAGCACATTCTGGCCATAGGAAGTACGGTACTTCTGACGGCCCAGGATCTTGACCAGTTCGGGGTTGAGATTATGCACGCCGGTCTCATAGCAGGCACGCTCGCCTTCCTCACGGATGACACGGTCCACCTCACGGCGGGACTTCTCCACCATATCCTCAATGCGGGCAGGATGGATACGACCGTCCACGATCAGCTTCTCCAGAGCCAGTCTTGCCACCTCACGGCGGACAGGATCGAAGCTGCTGACAGTGATGGCTTCGGGGGTATCGTCGATGATCAGATCGACGCCGGTGATGGTCTCCAGGGTGCGGATATTACGGCCCTCACGGCCGATGATACGACCCTTCATTTCATCATTGGGCAGGGGCACCACGGAAACGGTGGTCTCAGCGGCATGATCGGCAGCGCAGCGCTGGATGGCGGTGGCGATGATCTCACGGGCCTTGTCCTCGGCCTCGTCCTTCAACTGCTGCTCGATTTCCTTGATCTTCATGGCAGTATCATGGCGGACAGCGTCCTCCACGCTCTGCAGCAGGTAAGCCTTTGCCTGCTCCTGGGTAAGTCCCGAGATGTTTTCCAGCACCTTCATCTGCTGTGCCTTGGCCAGGTCTGCCTCGGCCTGGGTCTCGGCGGCCTTCTGCAGCTTCTTTGCCAGCTCCTCTTCCTTCTTTTCAAAGGCTTCGGTCTTCTTATCCAGGGTTGCTTCCTTCTGTTCCAGGCGCCGCTCCTGCTTGGTGATCTCAGCACGGCGCTCCTTCATTTCCTTCTCGTGTTCTGTGCGGGATTTATGGATCTCATCCTTGACTTCCAGCAGCATTTCCTTCTTCTTGCTCTCGCCGCCACGGATGGCCTCATTGATGATACGGGTAGCTTCCGCCTCAGCAGAGCCGATCTCACGCTCGGCAACCTTCTTACGATAGGTCACGCCTGAACCAAAACCGACACCGATGCCGACAACAGCCGCCACTACGATCAGAATAATAGCTAAAGTAGTTCCCATAATTCGCAACGCACCTCCTTCATTAAAAATAGATGGCTGAAGAGGTGGGCGCGATATGGCCCTAGTGTGTAAAATTGGCAGTATATCACGCCGGAAAATCCGGCAGCAAAATTGCAAATCAAACGCCACAAAGGCGTATCGCGTAAACCCGGCCTCAGCCGGTTATCATGAAACACCGCCCGGCCCAAACTGGGGCAGTGTACACCATACCGCATATATTTTACCCATCGTAGGCGGGAATGTCAAGACACTTTGCACAAAAAACTAAAATTTCCCGGCGGCTGCGATTTTCCTTTGACGCAGGCGGAATGTTCTGTTATAATGTATTGTTGATAAATTGCGGTTTGTCGTTCCGACTGGCGGCAAAATGAAATTTGAAACTCTTAGGAGGCTTTATATATGAGAATGCGTAAGATGAAAAACCGGGACAGCCGAATGGATGCCTGCAACCAACTGCGGATCGCAGAGCCTGCTGCCCTCAAGGGTAACTGGCGATCCTTAAAGCCCGATTGCACCGCCCTTTGGGTGGAGGTTGGCTGCGGCAAGGGAAAATTCACCGCCGAAACCGCGGAGGCTAATCCCGATGTGCTGCTGATTGCAGTGGAGCGCTGCCGGGAGGCCATGGTGGTGGCCATGGAGAAGGCCCAGAACATGGGTCTGAAGAATGTGTTTTACATCGACATGGATGTGGAAAAAATCGAGGAAATTTTCGCCGGTTTTGAGATCGACCGGCTGTTCATCAACTTCCCCGATCCCTGGCCCCGGAAGAAGCACGCCAAGCGCCGGCTGACCTACCGCACCTTCCTGGACAAGTACTGCCGTGTTGTCAAGACCGGCGGCGAGATCCACTACAAAACAGACAACGCACCCCTGTTCGAGTTCTCCGTGGAGGAATTTGCCGCCTGCGGCCTGCAGGTCAACAACCTGACCCGGAATCTCCATGAGAACGGCATCGTGGGCATCATGACCGGCTATGAGGAAAAGTTCCACGGCCTGGGCACCCCCATCAACCGCTGCGAAGTGGTCTGCAAGCCCTTCGAGCTGCCCAAGGAAGAGAAAAAAGCAGACGAAGAAGAA
>JAZUBW010000129.1:0-8318 GCA_045638785.1 Faecousia sp. | reverse complement strand
CATTTTTCTGTTTCCCCGGGTTTACGGGAAAAAAGTGAACCCTTTCCACGAAAACTAAAGGAAAAGCCCGGGTGCACCTGCCCCCGTGCTTTTGTCAATTTTCTTCCAGGACAGCCCGGAGTTTTTCCAATGCCCGCTTTTCAATGCGGGATACATAGCTGCGGCTGATGCCGGTTTTTGCGGCCACCTCCCGCTGCCGCAGAGGCAGGTCGCCCGAGAGTCCGTACCGCAGAGCGATGACCTGCCGCTCCTGGTCCGTCAGTACCTGCCCCACGGCCTGCCGCAGGGCCTGCAGGGATTCCCGATTGGACACGACCTCCAGTAAATCATCCTCATCGCTGACCACGTCCATCAGTGACAGGGCAGCTCCGTCCGTGCCGGTGTCGAGGTAGTTGGACAGCGATACATCCTGGGACGTTTTCTTTTGGGCCCGGAAGTACATCAGGATCTCGTTTTCTACGCATCGGGCGGCGTAGGTGGCAAGCCTTGCCCCTTTGGAGGCATCAAAAGTCGAAATACCCTTGATGAGCCCGATGGTGCCGATGGAGATCAAGTCCTCCTGGTCCGATGTGATGGCATAGTACTTCTTCATAATGTGGGCTACCAGGCGCAGGTTACGCTCGATGAGGACATTCCGGGCGGCAATATCTCCCTGGGCGGCCAAATTTAAGTAGTATCGTTCCTCCTGGGCGGTCAGGGGCTTGGGGAAGCTGCCAGACTGCAGCTGCAGGGTGTACATCAGGCTGCTGAGCATCAACCAAACTGTGGCGATCATCGCCTCACCTCCACTGATACCCTATTCGCCCCTGCCCGTCCTTTTTCCGAAAAAAACCTCCCGGAAAAGACTTCCGGGAGGTTTGGGAGGGAATTTTACTTGCCGGCCACGCTCAGACCATCCACCCAAGTGGTGGGTGCGCCGAAGGTGGTGCTGCCCATGGCACGGGGCAGCTGGCTGTTGTTGGCCAGGGCCACGATGTTCTTCAGCAGCTCGTAGAAGTTACCGGCCACGGTGAAGGACTTGACATAGGTGGTCTTGATGCCGTTTTCGATCATGTAACCGGCAGACTGCAGGGAGAAGTCACCGGAGATGGAGTCGGCACCGGCATGCAGACCGCTGAGGTCAGTGATGTAAACGCCGTTACCGACCTTTGCCAGCATCTCTTCCTCGGTCATCTCGCCGCCGGCCAGATACATGGTGAAGGGACGGATGCCAACGCCGGAATCATAGCCGGCCTTGGAGGCGTTGCCGGTGGTCTTCTTGCCGGCCACGGCAGCGGTCTTCAGGTTGTACAGCAGGGTATTCAGCACGCCGTTTTCGATGACAGCCTTCTTGTGGGTGGGGCTGCCCTCGGCGTCGAAGTTCATGGGTTCAGGATTTTCCTTGTGGAAGGGATCGTCGATCAAAGTGACGCAGGAAGCGGCGATGATTTCGCCTTCCTTGCCGGCCAGTTTGCTCAGACCCTTCTGTGCAGCTTCGGAATTGAAGATGCTGGAGTAAACACCCAGCAGGCTGGTCATAGCCTCGGGATTGAAGATGACAGGATACTGACCGGTGGGAGCAACCTCGCCGCCCAGCTTTTCCTTGGCACCGTTGATGGCCTTGGAAACCAGGGTGTCGATGTCGATCTTGTCCAGCTGACCCAGCTTGATCTGGTAGTCATTGGACATTTCCTGGCCGTTGGACACAACGCCCACGGCGATGAGGCCGGCAGCGCTGCTCTTCTGCTGCAGGTCCAGGCCCTTGGAGTTGTAGATGGCGATTTCGGTGGTTTCGATGATGCCCTGGGTCTGGCAGCCGTCCACAGCCATTGCGTCGGCGGCGTACAGCTTCTCGGTGGTCTCCAGCACCTTGGCGATCAGCTCTTCGGTGGTGGGCAGGGGATAGCTGCGGTCTTCCAGAGGCTCATACTCCTGGCCGCCTTCGCCCAGGAACACCTGCTCCTCGGCTTCCAGCACGGAAGCGGAGTCCATGGCCTTGGCAACCACGGCCTTGGCCTGCTCAGCGGACAGGTCCTCGGTGGAGGCGTAGCCCATCTTGCCGCCCACAATGGCACGGAAGCACAGACCGCCGGAGAAGGAAGAGGTGAACTCGTTGAGCTCATGCTGGAAGGTATCCACGCTGGTGCTTTCGCCAACCTGGTAGTACAGCTCGTACTCGGCAATGCCCTGTGCAGCGCACTCGGCAATGACCAGCTGCTTAAATTCATTAAAAGTCATGATAGTACCTCCTTATCTGCCGCCGACGGTGATGGTGGACACACGGATCAGGGGCTGGCCCACATTGGTGGGAACGCTGCCACTACTGGAACCGCACATGCCCTGGCCCATATCCAGATCGGTGCCGACCATATCGATGTTGTGCAGGACCTCGCTACCCTTGCCGACCAGAGCGGCGCCACGGACAGGCTCGCAGATCTTGCCGTTGCGGACGATATAGCCTTCGTTGACGGAGAAGTTGAATTCGCCGGTGACGGGGTTGACGGAGCCGCCGCCCATGGAGGCAGCGTACAGGCCGTACTCGATGGAGGCAATGATGTCCTCATTCTTGTCATCACCGGCTGCGATGTAGGTGTTGGTCATACGGCTGGTGGGGGTGTAACGATAGCTCTGACGGCGGGAGTTGCCGGTGGAAGCCATGCCCATACGGCGGCCGTTGAACTTGTCGATCATGTAGGACTTCAGAATACCGTTCTCGATCAGCACATTGCGCTGAGCGGGGGTGCCTTCGTCGTCGATGTTGATGGAGCCCCAGGCATTGGGGATGGTGCCGTCGTCGATGGCGGTAACCTTGGTGTTGGCGATCTGCTGGCCCAGCTTGCCGGCGAAGACGGACTGGCCGTAGGCGACAGAGGAAGCTTCCAAACCGTGGCCGCAGGCCTCGTGGAAGATAACGCCGCCGAAACCGTTACCGATGGCAACGGGCATAACGCCGGCGGGGCAGTAGCCGGCACCGGCCATGGTGACAGCCTGCTTGGCAGCCACGATACCCACGCTCTTGGGGTCGATGATGTCAAACATCTCCATGCCCATGCGGCGGCCGGGGCCGAAGAAACCGGTCTGGGTGCCGGTGCCCTTGTCGGCGACGGCGGAGATGGCCATACGGGTGCGAATTTGACGATCCTGGGCGTAGGTGCCCTCGGTGTTTGCGATCAGGATATTGTGATCCACATCCAGCAGGTTGCCGCTGACCTGGACGACGGACTCGTCATAGTCCTTGGCAGCGAAATAGCCTTCCTTCAGCACAGCCACCTTCTCGGCGTTGCCGCAGGAGTTGGGGGCGATCTTGACGGGATGGATATCGCCGAACAGGCGCTCCTTCAGAACAATGTCGATCTGGGCGGTACCCTGGCCCAGTGCCTCGGCGGCAGACTCAGCGCAGCGCAGCAGGCCCTCTTCGGTCATGTCTACGGTGGAAGCCATGACGCTTCTCATGCCCTTGTAGACCCGGACGGAGGCACCGGCGATGACGGTATCCTTAATAGAATCGACCTTGCTGGCGATCATGGAGATCGCATGGTTTGTCGTGTTCTCAGCGAAAATTTCTGCATAGTCGGCGCCGGTGGAAACGGCCTTCTGCAGAACACGCTGACAAATTTCTCTTGAGATCATTAGCTTGCTCCTTTGCTTTAATAAATTTCCATTCTGTATCATATCATGCCACAAAGCAGAATGCAAGGAAAATCACGGCGATTTTCACAAAAAAACCTGCCACGGACAGGCCGTGACAGGTTAAAATGTTCAAAATTTGCGATTGTCGTTGTCGGCGTTGAAGCTGCCCTCAAATCCGATGATGAGACCGCCTTCCTCGGCATAGAAGCTGCACAGCGCCCGGGTGGGCTCCAGAATCAGCCTGGCCCTGGGAAATTCTGCCAGAACCTTTTCCCGCACAGCCGCAGCGGCTTCCTCGGCAAAGCAGTGGGCGATCCGCAGAATGTTGCCGTCCTGGAAGCCCCGCTCTTTGAGCATTTCCAGAATCTTGCCGGTGGCGCCCTTGGCACCTCTGGGCTTGTGGGCCGGGGCCAGCTGGCCGCCCTTGGCCTCGCCCAGGACCCGGATGCCGATGATGCTGGCGATCTTGGCAACCGCCAGGCTGACCCGGCCGTTGCGGGCCAGGTTCATCATGCTCTCCAGGCAGAACAGGGTGTGGTTGTGGTTGGCGTAGTCCAGCACGGTGTCCCGGGTGGTCTCAAAATCCATGCCGGCCTTTTCGCATGCCAGGATCTTGTCGACGATCATCATCAGGGCAGGACCGGCGGACAGGGAGTCGAAAATGAAGACCTTTCTGCCGGGATGCTCCTCCATGTAGACTTCCGCTGCCTGTTGGGCGGCGTTGTAGGAGCCGGACAGGTGCTTGGTGATGGTGATGCCAAAAATGGCTTCCTCGTCGCCGAAGGCCTCCAGCCATTCGCCTACATTGGGGCAGGAGGAGCCGGATTTGCCCTTGTGATGTTGCAGATCCCGCACCATGGCGGCAACATCCAAATTCTGGTCGTCTACATATTCCTTGGCGGCCACGATCTTCATGGGCACGGTGGTATAATTTACACCGGGCAATGCCAGCACATTGGCGGAAGAGTCTGCAACGATACGAAAAGCCATAAAATATCCTCGTCATTTCTTTGATTGAACAGTTTTGTGCATACCTAGTAACATTGTAAACCGGCGAAGAACAAATGTCAATAAAATTCGGCTTGTTGACAAACGATTTGCGGTTTCCTATACTGGAATCAGAATCTCTGCAGAAAAATTTTGTAATAAACAGGGAAGTAAATCCTACTATAAAGGTGAAAGGGGGGATCGTCCCATGGAAGATCAGCAGATCGTGGAGTTATTCTGGCAGCGCTCGGAAACGGCCATTGCGGAGCTGGAAAAGAAATACGGCAACCGGGCCCAGCAATTTGCGTTGCATATCCTGGGAGATCCCTCGGATGCCCAGGAGTGCGTCAACGACGCGCTGCACACCCTGTGGCGGCAGATCCCGCCGGAGCGGCCCTCCTATCTTTGGGCTTATTTCAGCCGGGTGTTGCGCAATCTCTGTTGTGACCGGGTGGATCATATCCATGCTGCCAAACGGGATGTGCGGCATGAACTCTGCCTGAGCGAGCTGGAAGGCTGTCTGCCTGCAGGCGGGGATGTGGAGCATATGCTGGAGTCCAAGCGGATCACCCAAACCATCAATGCCTTTCTGGATACCCAGGACCCGGTCAGCCGTGTCATTTTCGTGCGGCGGTATTACTACTTTGACAGCTGTCAGGAGATCGCAAAACGATTAAGGATGACCCGGGGAGCGGTGAATACCCGGCTTTCCCGCCTCCGCAGCGCACTGCGCACAATGCTTGAGAAGGAGGAGATCTCAGTATGACGAAGGAAGAAAAAACCAAGGCCCTGCTGGATGCCACCGCAGGCATTCGGGAGGAATATATCGAAGAAGCGGCAGCGGCGGAAGTCTTGCGAAAGACCTGGCGCCGTGTGGCCGCCATCGCTGCGGTGCTGGCCCTGGTGATCGGCGGAATGTTGCTGTATCATCCGGGCGAAAAACCGGAAAAGCCTGCGATTCCGGTGTTCGGCCTCCGTGCCTACGCGGAAGATGGAGTTATGGTGAAACTGGAAAGTGTAGGAGACAGCTGCGATTTGGATTCCGGTGAAAGTCCTCTGTTTCCCGGCAAGCAGACCTTTACGCTGGAAATCTACATGCTCCATAATGACGGAAGCAAGGTGGATTTAAAGGATTACAAGCTTCTGTGCTTCCACAGGGGAAGGATTGTGGAACCCGGAGATTCCGACGGTTATTTGGGCGTTATGCTGCTGGAAGAGGGTGGACTTTATGGCTATCGCATTGTTGGCTGGTGCGAGGAGGGGGATGTGGAGTATCTGGAAATTTCTGTCCAAAATAAAGACGGTGTGATCATCTATCAGAGAAATATGCAGATCGATAACGCCTTTGGCTACAAAACAACCGTTTATACGGCCTACGATTATACCATAGGCATCAGCACGGAAGAACTGATCGACCATATCCTGTCTCAGGACTATTCACGGTCAGAAATGCTATCCAGCAATTTCCCGATCTCGTATGGGACTTATGCCTACCAATATGGCGGTTTTCAGGAACTGGAACTGCGGGAGGATGCCGCATCCCTGCTGCTGCAGCGGTGGCTGCAGGAAATGGAGGCGAAGAAGGACGAACTGCAGCGCTACCCTTCCGTGGACAGCACCGGACTGCTGGGCGTTATGCTGGCCCAGGATGTGTACTGGAACCGGCTCAGCGAGGAAGAGATTCAACAGATCGAACAGTTTGGCCTGCGCCGCTGGTACAGGGAGCCCTTCTCCTTCTTCCCAGGAAAAGACTTGTTCAAGTATGAGATCGTTGTGGATGGAGAGCATACCATCTATGATCGGCTGAATATTGACTGGCCCGGAAGAACAGATGAGAACCAAAGGGAGCATGTCATGATCTTAAACACCATGTCTGCAGCCGGAATGAAGAATCCTTTTCACGGCTGGACCATTACAGGCTGGTTTGACGAGCCTACGAAGATGACACTGACGGTGACGGACAAGGATGGCAATGTGATCCGCCGGGATGTTATTGTTATCTCTCCGATTGTAGAGGGCTATGACATCCGTGTGCTGGAACAATTCCCATAATCTACCCCCGGGGCTGAAAAAAAGCCCCGGGAATTTTGTTGCTGGAGGCGTAAATTGTTGTTTATGCTACTAAAAAAGAGCGGTCATCGCGAACCAGCGCGCACGCTGGTGTGGCGATCCCCTAAGTTTTCCGGTTTCTTTTCGATGGTTTTCTCTTCTGTCCGGGGGATTGCCACGTCGCCTTCGGCTCCTCGCAATGACAGCGCATCGTAGTGTAAACAACAATTTATCTTATGAAAGCAAGAAATCCCTATGGGGGAATTGACATTTTCCCGATTTTATGAAATAATACTACAGTTAATTCTAGAAAAAAGGGGATTATCCTTATGATCCAATCCAGAACTCATAACTGCGGCGAGCTGCGTCTTGCCAATGCAGGTCAGAATGTTACCATCGTCGGCTGGCTGGAAAATGTCCGCGAAGTCGGCGCCAACTTTGCCTTCTGCGTGCTGCGTGATTTCTACGGCACCACCCAGTTCGTCATCGAAAACGAAGAGATGATGAAGGCCATCAAGCCTCTGAACAAGGAGACCACCATCTCCGTCACCGGCCTGGTCCGTGAGCGTGAGAGCAAGAACACCAAGATCCCCACCGGCGAGATCGAAGTGGTTCCTACCGAAATCAAGGTGCTGGGCAAGTGCGTCCACAACCAGCTGCCCTTCGAGATCAATAAGTCCCGTGACGCTGACGAGAACACCCGTCTGAAGTATCGTTACCTGGACCTGCGCAATCCTGCTGTCAAGAAGAACATCATCCTGCGCTGCCAGGTGGTTGCTGCCATCCGTGCTGCCATGACCGAGAAGGGCTTCCTGGAAATCACCACCCCCATCCTCACCGCTTCCTCTCCCGAGGGTGCCCGTGACTACCTGGTGCCTGCCCGTAACCACCCCGGCAAGTTCTACGCTCTGCCCCAGGCTCCCCAGCAGTTCAAGCAGCTGCTGATGACCTCCGGCTTCGACCGCTACTTCCAGATCGCTCCCTGCTTCCGTGATGAGGACGCCCGTGCTGACCGTACCCCCGGCGAGTTCTATCAGCTGGATATGGAGATGGCTTTCGCTACCCAGGACGACGTTCTGTCCACTCTGGAAGAAGTTCTGCAGCCCCTGTATGTCAAGTTCGGCCAGTATGACCGTGTTTCTTCCTATCCCTTCCGCCGCATTGGCTTCAATGAGGCCATGGAGCGCTACGGCTCCGACAAGCCCGACCTGCGTATCGACCTGGAGGTCCAGGACATCACCGCTGAGGTCGCCGGCTGCGAATTCGGCCCCTTCCAGAACGCCACCGTCAAGGCCGTTGCCGTTGACAACTTCAACGAAGGCCGTAAGTGGATCGACAAGCTGCTGGTGGACGTGGAAGTCCAGACCGGCAATAAGGTCTGCTGGGTGAAGGTGGACGAGAACGCCCAGCTCACCGGCGGCGTTTCCCAGTTCCTGACTGACTACACCGCAGTGCTGACCGAGAAGCTGAACCTGAAGCCCGGTTCCTTCGTCTGCATGGCCGCATCCGCCAAGAAGGTTGCCGCTCAGAAGACCGCAGGCGTTGTCCGCACCATGCTGGGCCGCCGTATCCCCGGCCACTTCGATGAGAAGCAGTACGCCTTCTGCTGGATCGTGGACTTCCGCATGTACGAGATGGGCGAGGAGTCCGGCGAGCTGGAATTCTGGCACAAC
>JAZUBW010000128.1:0-1601 GCA_045638785.1 Faecousia sp. | reverse complement strand
CACATTGTTGACACCGTGCTCCAGGGCTTCGATGCAGCAGTCCACCTTGGGGATCATGCCGCCGGAGATGATGCCCTCGTCATAGAGCTTTCTGGCCTCGGAAACGGTGATGTGGGGGATCAGGGTGCTGGGATCGTCCTTGTCCCGGAGAATGCCGGCAATGTCGGTCATCATGATCAGACGCTCGGCACCCAGGGCGCCGGCCAGGTATGCGGCGGCGGTGTCGCCGTTGATGTTGTAGGTGTTGCCCTGGCGGTCGCTGGCCACGGTGGAAATGACGGGAATGTAGTTTTTATCCAGCAGGTCCTGGATGGGTTGAGGACGGACTTTGGTGACCTCACCAACGAAGCCCAGACGCTCATCCTTGACCCTGGCCTCCAGAATGCCGCCATCAATACCGCTCAAGCCCACAGCATGGCCACCCTTCATCTGGATCAGATTCACCAGGGTCTTGTTGATCTTGCCCGCCAGGACCATCTGGACGATGTCCACGGTCTCCTTGTCGGTGACCCGCAGGCCGTCGATGAACACAGCCTCCTTGCCCAGCTGCTTCATGGTCTGGCTGATCTCGGGACCGCCGCCGTGGACCAGAACCACCTTGACACCGATGAGCCACAGCAGGGCAATATCCTCCATGACCTGCTGCTTCAGTTCCTCGTTGATCATGGCGTTGCCGCCGTACTTGATGACCACGGTCTTACCGGAGTATTTCTTGATATAGGGAAGCGCAGCGGTCAGAACCTCGGCGCGCTCAGAGTTGGAAAAGTTGGTAATCATAGTATCTACCTCCGAATGAAATCGTAGGGTGTGGAAAAATTTTAGGTTCTGTAATCGCCGTTGATCTTGACGTAATCGTAGGTCAGGTCGCAGCCCCAGGCGGTTGCGTTGCAGGGACCGTTGCCCAGCGTCACCAGGATCTCAATCTCCTTTTCCAGGAGGATCTCCTTGGCCTCTTCCTCGGAGAAGGGAATGCCCGCACCGTTTTCGCAGACGGTGACGGTGCCCTTAGAGGAGCGGAAGGAAACGCCGATCCTGGAAACGTCCACATCCGCGCCGGAGTAGCCGATGGCGCAGAGAACTCTGCCCCAGTTGGCATCAGCACCGAACATGGCGGCCTTGAAGAGAGAGGAGGTGATGACGCTCTTGGCGGCAGTTTTCGCAGCCTCCAGGGTGTCAGCGCCAGTGGCGGTACACTCGAGAAGCTTGGTGGCGCCCTCGCCGTCGCCGGCGATCATGCGGCAGAGCTGAACAGTGATGGTGTTCAGGGCTTTCATGAAGGTGGCGAATTCCTCGCCCTCTGCAGCGATGGGCTCGTTGCCGGCCAAGCCGTTGGCCAGGACCGTGACCATATCGTTGGTGGAGGTGTCGCCGTCCACGGAGGTCATGTTGAAAGTATTGGGCACGTCGCCCTTCAGTGCGGTGTTCAGCATCCCGGGGGTGATGGCGCAGTCGGTGGTGATGAAGACCAGCATGGTGGCCATGTTGGGATGGATCATGCCGCTGCCCTTGGCGATGCCGCCCATGCGGCAGATTTTTCCGCCGATCTCAAATTCCACGGCCACTTCCTTGGGGACCGTGTCAGTGGTCATGATGGCCTGGGC
>JAZUBW010000127.1:0-16736 GCA_045638785.1 Faecousia sp. | reverse complement strand
TTGGCTCACAGAACGACATGGCTACGATCCGACTTGGGAGGTGGAACCGTTGGAGGACAGAACTTCGGAAACCACGCGGATGGCGTAGGGGAACTCCTCAACGCTGGGGATCACAGGCAGCAGAGCCTTATCACCCAGAGCACCGTGACCGATCTCACGACGGGAGGTGGAACGGGCAGCTCTTGCCTCACCGGTGGAGAAGGAGGGGAAGTTATAGTGGTGGATATAGCGCTTGTTTTCTTCGGGGTAGATGGTGTCCAGCTTCTGAGCAGCGGACAGGGTGTTCAGGGTGCAGATGGACAGCACCTGGGTCTGACCACGGGAGAACAGGCCGGAGCCGTGAACGCGGGGCAGGATGCCAACTTCAGCGTCCAGAGCGCGGATCTCGTCCATGCCACGGCCGTCAACACGCTTGCCGGCCAGCAGCCACTTCTTGACAACCTTCTTCTGCATCTTGTACAGGCAGACCTCGATGTGGGTCTCGAACTCTTCCTCGCCGTACTTGGGGGCGAACTGGTTCTTGAAGTCGATGCGGGCAGCGGTCAGGCGCTCCTCACGGATGTTCTTGTCATCGGTGTCCAGAGCATGCTCGATCTGGCCCAGGCCATAAGCGATCAGGTCATCCAGCAGGTCGTGGTTGACAGCAGCCTTCTCGAAGGTGAACTTGGGCTTGCCGATCTCAGCAACGATGCCGTTGATGAACTTGACGATCTCCATGTTGGTCTCGTGAGCCACACGGATGGCCTCGTAAACGATGGCTTCGGGAGCCTCGTTGGCCTCGGTCTCGATCATGACCACCTTCTCCAAGGTGGAGGAGATGCAGACGAAGCACTCGCAAGCCTCACGCTCGTCAGCGGAGGGGTTGACGATATACTGGCCGTTCAGGTAAGCCACGTTGGTGGTAGCCACGGGGCCGTTCCAGGGCACATCGCTGGATGCAATGGCGATGGAAGCGCCCAGGGAAGCCACGATCTCCACGGGGTTCTCGTGGTCGGTAGCCAGGACGGTGCAGGTCACGACGGTGTCGTTACGCAGCTCCTCGTCGAACAGAGGACGCATGGGACGGTCGATGATACGGCTGTTGAGGATGCCGCGCTCGGAGGGCTTGCCCTCGCGGCGGTTGAAGGAGCCGGGGATGCGGCCCACAGAGTACATTCTCTCCTCAAACTCGATGGTCAGGGGGAAGTAGTCGATGCCGGCCTTGGGGATGGGGTTGCAGGTGCAGGTGACCAGCACCACGGTGTCGCCGTAGCGGCAAATGCACTCGGCGTTGGCCAGCTCAGCAACCTTACCGGTCTCTACGGTAAAGGGGCGGCCGCCGATTTCCATCTCGTAAACATGATGGTTGGGATACTGCTTACGCTTGATCATTGTTTTTACCTCCTAAAGTATTTTGTGTGTTTCGGGAGGTTTAGCACTTGAGTCAGCTGTCGAAAATTCGACAACTCAATCAACTGCTAAAATTCTCCCGAGGTATAAAAGACGATTGTAGGGCGGGGTCATGACCCCGCCGACCAGGTGGGATAACTGCGCTGCTGAAATCAAAGCAATCGGAAGGTTTCAGCAGCCAACCTGCCTGGTCAGTAGAATTGGTGCAACGGCGGGGTCATGACCCCGCCCTACGAGTTCCGTTGAAAGAAACAAGGGGGGACTTGCGTCGCCCCATTTGATATCTTACTTACGGATACCCAGCTTGGCGATCAGAGCACGGTAGCGATTGATGTCCTTGCGAGCCAGATAGTCCAGCAGGCTACGGCGCTTACCGACCATCATCAGCAGACCACGACGGGAGTGGTTGTCATGCTTGTGGGTACGCAGGTGATCAGTCAGCTCGTTGATGCGGGCGGTCAGGATAGCAACCTGAACCTCGGGGGAGCCGGTGTCGCCCTCGTGCATAGCGTTCTCCAGGATAACCTGAGTCTTCTTTTCCTTCTGAATCATGGTAATTTCCACCTTTCATAAAATTCCCCTTCTGCCAAGTAACCGTCGGTGAAAAAGGGCGAGAAACTGAGCAGAGGGCATAAAATATTCGTCTGGACATAGCCAGCCCGGATATCTTACCATAAGTTTTCCCAAATGTAAAGAAAAATTTTCATAAAAATAGAACTTTTTTCGGTATTTTGCAAGAAAACTTGTTGTTTATAGCGCCGAAGGCGCGTACCTTCCCCCGGGGGGAAGGTGGCCGAGCAAAGCGAGGTCGGAAGAGGAATGGCGATATGTTGGAAACAGGAAAAGGCCTGTTACAGCGCAAAAACCGTAGGATTTCTGCCCGCATTCCTCTTCAGTCATAAAAATCCTTTTTGGATTTTTATGACAGCTTCCCCCCGGGGGAAGCGATTGCGGCTTCGCCAGTAAACAACAATTTACCGCAGGGCTTCTCTTGCGGCTATGGCGTCGATTTGGATCTGCGCCTTGAGTTCCTCCAGGGAGTCAAATTTCTGCTCCGGGCGAAGGAATTTATGGAAGATCACGGTCATGTGCTTGCCGTAGAGGTCGCCCTCGAAATCCAACAGCCAGCTTTCGGCCCGGACCTGATGGCCGCCCACGGTGGGACGGCTGCCGATGTTGGTCACAGCCCGATAGCGGGTGCCGTCCACCAGGCACTCGGCGGCGTAAACGCCCAATTTGGGAACTACCACCTCGTCGGGGATCAGAATATTGGCCGTGGGCACACCAATGGTGCGGCCGATCTTCCGCCCGGGCATCACAATGCCACTAAGACTGTGGGGGCGGCCCAAAAATTTTGCCGCTTCTTCCATGTTTCCGTTTTCCACAAGCTGCCGGATATGGGTAGAGGAAATACGAACGCCATCCAGCATCTGCTCCGGCACGATGGCCCAGGGCAGTCCCCGCTCCTTGCAGAAGCTTGCCAGCTTTTCCGCATTGCCCTCGCCTTTGCGGCCAAAGCGGAAATCTGCGCCGCAGACGAAGCCGCCGGCATTTTCCTGCAGCAGCATTTCCAGAAAATCCTGCCAGGGCATATTGCGCAGGTTTTCATCAAAGGGCAGGATCAATTTTTTGGTGCCGTAGAGAAAGCGGCCCCGTTCTTCTACGGTGTTCAGTAATTTGGGGGCTTTGCCTGCTACCAGGGTCTCCGGATGGCTGGCGAAGGTCACCACGCCGCTTTCGCAGCCGGTTCTGGCGGCCAGATGACCACTGGCCTTCAGCAGCACCTGATGGCCCAAATGCACGCCGTCAAAAAACCCGAGGGCATAAATGATCTTGTTCATAATGGTTTACCTGAATTTCAAATTTCAGTTTATCGCACAGTCCGGTTGTAGGGGCGACCATTGGTCGTCCGGCATTTTGCAACACAAAATGCTGTGCCATAGGCACAAATTGATTATTTCCTTTCGGAAAATCCGAAAATGTTCCATTTTTCGGCGGACGGGCAATGCCCGCCCCTACAGTGTAAACGCAACGATAAATCCCAATTTACACTTCCCAAAAACTTTTGATGGTTGACATAATGCCACCTTCGACTTTGGCCAGCATGAGGAACTCGCCGGCCTGGGAATAGGCCCGGTAGGTGCCGTTTTCCAGCTTCACGGAGAAGCTGTTGCCGTTGCGGCAGCGCAGTTCCTGTTTTTCGGTGAGGGTCACGGTGGGGTAACCCCGGAACATACTGTCCACAGGCCGCAGATAGGCTTCCGGATCTTCGGCCTCCACCAGGGTCTGCAGGGGGATGGCCTCGTCGATGGTGTATTCGCCGGCACTCACTCTGCGCAGGGCTGCCATGCAGCCACCGCAACCCAGGGCCTCGCCGATATCCTTGCACAGGGTGCGGATGTAGGTGCCCTTGGAGCAGCGGACCCGCAGCTTTGCTTCGTTGTCGGAAAAGGCCAGGCACTCCAGTTCAAAAATGGTGATTTCCCGGCTCTGGCGCTCCACCTCTCTGCCCTTCCGGGCCAGGTCCACCAGCTTCTGTCCGTTAATTTTGAGCGCCGAGTACATAGGCGGAATTTGTTGGATATTTCCGCGGAACTTCGGCAAAATGCCGAGAAAATCGGCTTCAGAAATGTGAACTTCTCGTTCTTCCAAAACCGCACCGGAGGTGTCCTCGGTGTCGGTGGTCAGACCCAACCGGAGGGTGGCCTCATAGGTTTTCTCGGCGTGCTCAAAAAATTCCACGCCCCGGGTGCCCCGGCCCACGAAAACCGGCAGTACGCCGGTGGCCATGGGGTCCAATGTGCCGCCGTGGCCGATGCGCCGGGTTTTCAGCACACCCCGCAGTTTCGAGACCACGTCCTGGCTGGTCCAGCCCGCCGGCTTGTCTACAATTACAATTCCGTTCATAAATCTTACCTAAGGAAAATTGTTGTTTATAGCGCCGAAGGCGCGTACCTTCCCCCCGGGGGAAGCGATTGCGGCTTCGCCGCTAAACAACAATTTATCTTTCTTATTCTTCCTCGTCCTGCTTGACGCCCAGGGAGTTGATCAGCTCCAGCATTTTGGCGCCGTAGGTGATGGAGTCGTCCAAAGCCCACTGGATCTCGGGGGCATGACGCAGCTGCAGATTGGCTGCGATCTGCCGGCGCAGATAGCCGGCGGCGGACTTGAGGCCCTTCATGGCGTCGGCAGCTTTGTCTGCCTGCAGGAAGGACACATAGACCTTGGTAAAGCGCAGGTCGGGGGTGGTTTCCACACGGGTGATGGAGATCATCACGTCCTGGACCCGGGGGTCCTTGACGGTCCGCAGGAGACTGCTCAGCTCCTTCTGGATCTCCTGATTGATGCCGTCAATGCGTTTGGATGCCATAATTACATCCTCCTATCAAAAATTCACTGTCTTTGCGAGGAGCCGCCGAAAGGCGGCGACGTGGCAATCTCCCGGACATTCCGGAAGATTCAGGGGCTTGCCACACCAGCCTGCGGGCTGGTTCGCAATGATATCCCCTTTTGTGAGGAAAAGGCCAGCCGCATTTTGCGGCGGCTGGCCTGCAATATTTATTTATCGCTTGACTTCCTGCATGGCGAAGCATTCGAAGATATCGAACTCACGGATATCGTTGTAACCGGCGATGGTCATGCCGCATTCGTAACCGGCGGTGACCTCCTTGGCCTGATCCTTGAAGCGCTGCAGGGAGCCGATCTCGCCCTCGTAGATGACGATATTGTCACGCAGAACACGAACCTGGGCATCCCGGGTGACCTTGCCGTCCTTGACCATACAACCGGCAACGGTGCCGATGGCGGAAACCTTGTAGGTCTGGCGGACTTCGGCGTGGCCGATGACAACTTCCTCGAACTTGGGAGCCAGCATGCCCTTCATGGCGGACTCGATTTCGTCGATGGCGTCATAAATGACACGGTAGAAGCGCATATCCACATTGGTGCGGTGTGCGCTGGCCTGGGCACCGGCATCGGGTCGGACATTGAAGCCGACGATGATGGCGCCACTGGTGGAAGCCAGCAGAATATCGCTTTCGTTGATGGCGCCGACGCCGGCGTGGATGACACGGACACGGACTTCCTCGTTGGAGATCTTCTCCAGAGAAGCCTTCACGGCCTCGGCAGAGCCTTGCACGTCGGCCTTGACGATCAGAGGCAGTTCCTTCATCTCGCCTTCCTGCATCCGGGCGAACAGATTGTCCAGGGTCACCTTCTGCATCAGCTTGGCAGCGGCGTCCTTGGCATCCTGCTTGCGCTGCTCCACCAGCTCGCGGGCCATACGCTCGTCGGTAACGGCGTTGAACTCGTCGCCGGGTGCGGGCACTTCGGCAAGGCCGGTGATCTCAACAGGCACGGAAGGACCGGCGGTCTTGACGGTGCGGCCCTTGTCATTGGTCATGACACGGACACGGCCCACGGCAGTACCGGCGATGACAATATCGCCCTGATTCAGGGTGCCGTTCTGCACCAGCAGGGTGGCGATGGGGCCACGGGTCTTATCCAGACGGGACTCGATGACGGTGCCCTTGGCACGGCGGTTGGGGTTGGCCTTCAGCTCCTGCACTTCGGCAGTCAGCAGCACCATTTCCAGCAGGTCTTCCAGACCCATGCCGGTCTTGGCGGAAATGGGGCAGATGATGGTGTCGCCGCCCCATTCTTCGCAGATCAGGTCGTACTTGGTCAGCTGCTCCTTGATCTTGTCGGGGTTGGCGGTGGGCTTATCCATCTTGTTGATGGCAACGATGATGGGCACTTCGGCAGCCTTGGCGTGGTTGATGGACTCCACGGTCTGGGGCATGATGCCGTCGTCGGCAGCAACCACCAGAATGGCGATGTCGGTAGACTTGGCGCCACGGGCACGCATGGAAGTAAAGGCAGCGTGGCCGGGGGTATCCAGGAAGGTGATCATCTGGCCGTTGACATCGACGGTGTAAGCGCCGATGTGCTGGGTGATGCCGCCGGCTTCGCCTGCGGTGACGCTGGTCTTACGGATGGCGTCCAGGGTAGAGGTCTTACCGTGGTCGACGTGACCCATGACCACGACGACGGGTGCGCGGGCCACCAGCTCGTCTTCGGTGTCCACATGGTCATCGATGATTCGCTCTTCGATGGTGATGGTAACTTCCTTCTCCACCTTGCAGCCCAGTTCGGTGGCCACAAATTCGGCGGTGTCGAAGTCGATGGTCTGGTTCATGGCAGCCATGACGCCGTTCTTCATCAGGCACTTGATGACCTCAGCAACGGTCTTCTTCATGCGGGAGGCCAGCTCGGAAACGGTGATCTCGTCGGGGATCTTCACAACGGTAGGAGCCTTGCGGGCCACTTCCATCTGAAGTCTGCGCATCTTCTCCTGCTCTTCGTTGCGGGACTTGTTGCCCTTCTTGTTGTTCTGCTGCTGCTTCTGCTGTTTGGCACCCTTGCCGCCGCCGATGCGCTGCTTGCCACCCTGGAAATCCTGGACGCGCTCGGAGACCAGGTTATCCACATCGGCAAAGCGGTTGGAGTTGACCTGGACAGCGGAGGTGTCGACCACACGACGCTCTCTCTTGCGCTCGGGCTCGGGCTGCTTGGGCTGCTGGGGCTGGGCCTGCTGCTGGGCAGGACGCTGCTGACCCTGCTGCTGGGGACGATTCGGCTGACCGCCCTGCATGGGGCGCTGCTGCTGCGTGCCCTGCTGAGGACGCTGAGCCTGCTGACCCTGCTGGGGTCTGGGCTGGTTCTGGGCAGCGGGCTTGGGAGCCTCGGCCTTGGGAGCTTCGGCCTTGGGCTGCTCCTTGGGCTTGACATTGAAGACCACAGACAGGTCGCTGATCTGGTTGCTCCGGGTCACATGCTCAAACAGAGCGTTGAGCTCCTCGGCGGTCAGCACCTGGGAGTAGGACTTGGGCTTTTCGTAATACTTTCCGATGATCTCGGAAACATCCTTGGGGGCCATGCCGAAATCGGCAGCCACTTCTTTCACTCGATACTTAACAAAACTCATTCTATAAACGCACCTCCAAAATGTGACAACCCCCGAAGCACACCGTAGGGAACGCTGTCCCCAGCGTTCCGTCAGAAAATTTGACCTCGATGGGCAAATTTTCTGCTATTTTGTCTGTCGCTTCGCGGTCGGAACGCTGAGGACAGCGTTCCCTACAATGGGATCCAAAGAGTTGCAATATTGGTTAAACTTACTTCTTCTTACCGATCCGCACATTCTTTTTATGTGCGACGGCTTCCTTCTTGCGCTGTTTTTGCCGCTGGACCGTTTCTTCCAGGACGGCGACGGTCTCGCTGTATTTTTCCGGCTCAGGCAGGGCCTTGACCAGGGCCAGGGCCAGGGCTGCGTCGGTGATGGCGGCCATGGCCAGGCTGGTCCGGCCGGTGGCAAAGCCCATCTCGTCCTTGGTATAACCAAGGCGGATGGCCTGCTGACGGGTACCGGCGACGAAGGCCTTGGCTCTGCGCCAGGTGTGGTCGCCGCAATCGGCGGCCACCAGGATCACATGGGCCTTACCGGCCCGGGCGGCACCGCCCACCGGCTCTTCACCTAATTCAGCCGCACCGGCCTTCCGGGCCAGGGACAGAAAATTCAATGCTTTATTCATGGGCATTCTCCTCGATCTCACGGGAGAGTCGTTCGTACACTTCTTCCGGAATGGGAACTTCCAGGCTGCGCTCCAGGGCCTTGATCTTCTGGGCCTTTTTCAGGCAATCGGCCTTGGGGCAGATGTACGCGCCACGGCCGCCAAGCTTGCCGGAAAAGTCCAGCTGTACCTGGCCCTCCGGTGTCCGGACCACCCGGATCAGATCACGCTTGTCAGCCCGTTCCCGGCAGCCCATACACTGCCGCTGGGGAATTTTCTTTTGCATAAGCTACCTCCTTAATACTTCGCGGTCGGAACGCTGAGGACAGCGTTCCCTACTGGCATTGATGATTTATTCCTCGATCTCGGCCTGGGAAGCAGGCTTGATATCGATCTTATAGCCGGTCAGGCGGGCGGCCAGACGGGCGTTCTGGCCCTCCTTGCCGATGGCGAGCGACAGCTGATCATCGGGAACGATGACACGGCAGGCCTTCTGACCGGAAACGGCCTCCACGGAAATAACATCGGCGGGGCTCAGGGCAGACTTGACATACTCGCAGGGATCCTCGGACCAGACCACAATGTCGATTTTCTCGCCACCCAGCTCTTCCACGACGGCGCCGACACGGCCACCGCGGGGACCGACACAGGCGCCCACGGGATCGATGCCCTCCATGGCTGCGCGGACGGCCATCTTGGTGCGGGAGCCTGCCTCACGGGCGATGTTGCGGATCTCCACCTGGCCCTCAGCGATTTCGGGGGTCTCCAGCTCAAACAGCCGGCGCACCAGGTTGGGATGGGTACGGGACACGTGGACCAGAGGGCCACGCTGGGCCTGGCGGACTTCCAGGACATAAACACGGAGCATCTGGCCCTCGGTGTAGGTTTCGCCGGGGATCTGCTCGGAGGTACGCATGACGGCGTCGGAGGCGTCGTTGCCCTGGCCGATGCGAACGAACACATTGCCGTTGGGATCGATGCGCAGCACGGTGGCGGTCAGCAGCTCCTGGGCCTTGTCGGCGTAGCTTTCGTAAACCATGCCACGCTCGGCTTCACGAATGCCCTGGATCAGCACCTGCTTGAAGGTCTGGGCCGCAATGCGGCTGAACTTGTCCACATCCACGGGGATGGACAGATTGTCGCCCAGCTGGGCGTCGGGGTTATAATTCTTCGCTGCGTCGATATGGATCTGCAGCGCGGTATCTTCCACTTCTTCCACTACGGTCTTGACCACATGTACAAACAGACCCTTCTCACTCAGGTCCACCACCACATTGTCGGCGGGCACGTCACGGCGATCCTCCCGGTCCTTGCGGTAAGCGTTGGCCATGCCCTGCTTCATACGCTCGACCATGTAGTCCACGGGGATGCCCTTGGTCTTTTCCAGTTCCCGCAGTGCGGCGAACACTTCCACGCCGATGTCGACCTTGGGAGCCGCGGCGTTCTTCTTTGCTCTTGCCATTTTTTGTTTTCCTCCTATTTAGTTGTGTATTTAATTGTTAGAATTCAACACGAAGACGCACCAGGGCGACTTCGGATTTTTCAAAGGTGATGGTCTCCTTACCGGCTTCCACGGTGACACGGCCGTCCTCGTAGCCCCGCAGAATGCAGGGGATCTCCTTCAGACCGTTGCGGGGACGGTAGAGCTTGACCATGATGGGGCTGCCCATGAAGCGCTCAAAGTCGCCGGGCCGCTTCAGAGAACGCTCCAGACCGGCAGAGCAGACCTCGAAATGGTAGCTCTCGGAAATGGGGTCCTTCTCGTCCAGAACGGGGTCCACGGCACGGGAAATGGCGGCGCAATCGGCGATATCCACACCGCCGTCCTTGTCGATGTACAGCCGCAGGAAGCGCTCGCTGCCTTCCCGGACATATTCCACATCCCACAGGCTGCAGCCGTGGGCTTCCACAATGGGCTTTGCAAAGGATTCGACGATCTCAGTAACTTTCATAAAAATCCTCTTTTCTTAGAAAAAAGAGAGGGGCTTGACCCCTCTCTTTCGTATAGTATACGCTAGATTATCTGTATTATAGCACCCATAATGCAGATTTGCAAGGGGTTTTTGTATATTTTTTGTGACTTTTTTCGAACTTTTCGAAGGTAAATTGTTGTTTGCATCACCAAAGCCCTCTCCTTTAGGAGAAGCCTTGGGCGCGAAACAACACAACTCACCGTCCCAAAATCTCTGCCAATCGGGCCAGGTCGTCGTCCTGCAGGCCGGAGTAATTGACCACGATCTTATGGAGGCTGTTCTGGGGCGGCCGGCCAAAATAGTACCGGCTAAGGCACCGCGCCTGCAGCCCCAGGCCGGTGCAGAAGGACTCCAATTCCGGGTCGGTCAGGTCGGTGTCCACCTTTACCAGGAAATGCAGGCCCGCATCGGCCTCCTCGATAGTGAGCCGATCTGCCCAGCGGCAGTTTTTCAAAATTTCCAGCACCCGGTTTCGGCGGCTGCGATAGAATTTCCGCATCCGGTTGATGTGCTTTTCGAAATGGCCCTGGCTCAAAAACCGGGCCAGGGTATGCTGCTCAAAGCCGGAAACCGTGCAGCTGTAAAAGCCCAGCTTCTCCCGGAATTGGGCCATCAGCTCCTGGGGCAGCACCATGTAGCCCATACGGATGGATGGGGCCAGGGATTTACTGAAGCTGTTCATATAGATCACCCGGCCATCGGCCTGGGGTGTGTACATAGCGCTCATGGGATGGGCATCAAAACGGAATTCTGAGTCGTAATCGTCCTCGATGATCCATTTTTCCCCTTCTCTGGCCCATCGCAGCAGGGCCTGCCGCCGCTGCAGGGGGGTGATGAGGCCCGTGGGGAAATGATGGGAGGGGGAAATGTGCAGCACGTCAGCCACCCCGATGGCCTCCGGGATCACGCCCTGGCTGTCCATGGGGGCCGGGATGCTTTTGGCCCCGGCGGCATCGTAAATGCGGCGGATCTTGCCGTAGCCCGGCTCCTCCAGGGCGTAAATTTTGTCCTGGCCCAATAGCTGCAGCAGCAGGTTGTACAAAAAGTCGGTACCGGCGCCGATGACGATGTTTTCCGGATCCACCTGCATGCCCCGGAACCCGGCCAGGTGGCCGGCGATGGCCTGCCGCAGGGCTTCCACGCCCTGGTGGGGCACCGGCTCCAGCAGATTGTGGCCAAAATCCAGCAGAGTTTCCCGCTGCAGACGGCTCCAAACGGTGAAGGGGAATTTTGCCGGGGTGTTGGCGGTCAGATCCAGCAGGGCCGGCTGTGGTTCCTTGGGGCAGACCGCCGGCCGCTTTTCCTGCCGGGCAGGCTGGGGCACCGTGTCCACGGCCTCCACGAAATAGCCCACTTTCTCCCGGGCGACGATGTAGCCCTCGGCAGCCAGCTGATTGTAGGCTGCCTCCACGGTGATCTTGCTGACCTCCAGATGGGCGGAAAGGGCCCGCTTGGAGGGCAGTTTTTCCCCGGCGGCCAGCTTTCCGGAGAGAATGTCGCCCCGGATGCAGCGGTAGAGGGCCTCGTAAAGGGGAATCCCGGGGGATTTTTTCAGTTCATAAGTCAACATAACGCAAGACGCCTCCTTTCGAGAAATGGTTGTAAAGGTGGCTCCCCTGTCGGGACGACAGCGCCGCAATATAGCTTCTCCCGGGGAGAAGGTAGGCGCCTTCGGCGCTGTAATTCCAATTTATAAAATGCCGTTTTCTCTGTCCCAGATCAGCAGCAGGCTGCCGTTTTTGCATTCCACATGGACTTCTTTGCCGATAAATTGGTTGCTGACACCCAGGGGGAAACCGGCGGTCAGGGTGCCGCCGTCCATTTCGTATTTGCTGCCCCGGATGCGGACACCTTCCGCATCTGCACCCAGGCAGAAAACGCTGAAGGTACCCCGGCAGTGGGCGGGAAAATCAACGCTGCCCTTTTGGATCACCGTGACGATCTGGTGCTTGCCAATGAGCCAGCCCCGGGCATCCCGGTCCGCCAGGTACTGCAGCGCCTGGAAATTGGCCATGGTGTGATCCACCCGGGGGCCGTCCAGGGCGCCGTAGAGCAAAAATCGGGAACAGCCTGCCGCCAGGCCTTTTTTGATGGCCAGCATGGAGTCGGTGTCGTCCTTTTCTACCGGGTAAACCTCCGCACTGGCGGGGATATGGCCCAGGGAGTCAAAATCCCCCAGGATTAAGTCCGGGGTCAACCCCAGGGCCCGGGTGTGGCGCAGGCCGCCATCGGCGGCGATGACCATGTCGCCGTGTCCAACCGGGGCAGCAAGACCCGTAAATTCTCCGGCACAAAAAATGACACATTGTTTCATACTGTTTCCTCATTTTTTCGTTTTCCTTATTTTATCATAACTTCCCCCGCTGCGAAAGCCCCAGAAATAAAAAACGTTGTATATGTGCAAAAGTGGAATTTATCGCTCCCTCTAGCGCCGAAGGCGCGTACCTTCTCCCCGGGAGAAGGTATTGCGGCTGTGCCGCTAAACAATAATTTAAAGGGGGGACAGCGGCTGCTGTCCCCCCGATGGGTTTCGATTTATCGATGCTTGCCCATGAAGAACAGGGCCAGGGTGCCGGGGCCGGCATGGGAGCCGATCACTGCGCCCAGATTGCCCACAAATACTTCCCGCACGCCGCTGCGCTGCAGCACCAGCGCCTTCAGCTGCTCGGCCTCCTCCAGGCAATCACCGTGGCAGATGAACACGGTGCTGTTGTCGTAGCCCTCGCCCAGGGTGTCCAGCTTCTTGACCAGCGCTTCGATGGAAGCCTTGCGGCCACGGGCCTTTTCCATGCTCACCAGCTTGCCGTTGTCATCCACATGGAGCACCGGCTTGATCTGCAGCATGGTGCCCACCACCGCAGTGGCGGCACTGATGCGACCACCACGCTTGAGGAACATCAGGTCGTTGACGGTGAACCAGTGGCACAGATGGTATTTGTTCTCCTCGCACCAGGCGGTCAGTTCATCCAGGGAAAGACCTGCATCCCGCATCTTGCAGGCATGCCAAACCAGCAGACCCTGACCCAGAGCTGCGCAGCCGGTGTCTACCACCCGGATGTGCCGCTGGGGATATTTCTCGCCGAGATCCTGGGCGGCGATGACGGCGGACTGGTATGTAGTGCTCAGGCCCGAGGAAAAGGCCAGCACCAGCACATCCCGGCCTGCCTGCAGCGCAGGCTCGATGACGGAGGTCCAGCCCTCCGGATTGGCGGCGGAGGTGGAGGTGGCTTCACCGGCCCGGAGGCCGTCATAAATTTCTTTCAGACCCTCGTCCACGGAGTCGGGCAGATTCTGGCCCTTGAACAGCACATGCAGGGGGGTGGATGTTACATCCAGCTGGGCCAGCATTGCCTTGGGCAGATCGCAGGCGGAATCGGTGATGATTTGGTAGTTTGCCATAAGTAAAACACTCCTGTGCATAATTTTCTGAACCTATCATAGCGGCACAAACTCCGTTTGTCACGGAAATCCTGGGAAAATCGCCCTACCGGCGGTAGAAAAGCCACTCTACTGCCAGTAGAGTGGCCAAAAAACCGCAAATTTTCGTTTATCGTACAGTTTCTTCGTAGGGCGGGGTCAGACAGCGCCGCCCAACTACCGGAATTGAGCGTTCGGTTATTCTGCATAAGGACGACATTCTGAGGAAAAACCAACTGTTTCCATATCGAAACTGCGTCGTCGCTGTCTGACCCCGCCCTACGAATGGGTGTACCATAAATCCCAATTTTGGGAACAAAAAACCGGGGGCTTGTGGCCCCCGGTTGGGTAGGTATGGGATTAAGCCAGGTAGATAGCCTTGCAGGCCAGCATGGTTTCGTAGCAGTCCAGCTTGGAAACCACTTCCATGGGAGCGTGCATTGCCAGAACAGGCACACCGGCATCGACGGTGACGATGTTGCGGTTTGCCATGTAAGCAGCGACAGTGCCGCCGCCGCCCTGGTCAACCTTGCCCAGAGTAGCGATCTGCCAGATGACACCGGCGTTGTCCAGAGTGGTACGGACATGGCCCATAGCCTCAGCGGAGGCATCGGAAGCACCGCCCTTACCGCGGGAACCGGTGTACTTGCAGATGGCAACACCGTAGTTCAGAGCGGAGTTGTTGCGGCGATCCTCGGTCTCGGCGAAGTTGGGATCGTGGGCGTTGGAAACGTCAGCGGACAGGCAGAAGGAGTTCTGGAAGCAGTGGCTCAGCTTCACGCCCTGAGCGTCGCACAGGATCTCCATGAAGTACTCGAAGACCTGGCTCTGCATGCCGGAGATACCGACGGAGCCGATCTCTTCCTTGTCGGCCAGGATGCAGACGGCAGTCTTGTCGGGAGTGCCGATGTTGAAGATAGCCTCCATCTCAGCGTAAGCGCAGACGCGGTCGTCGTGGCCGTAAGCGCCGATCAGGCTGCGGTCCAGACCCACCTCACGGCTCTTGCCGGCGGGGACGATGTTCAGCTCAGCGGACAGGAAGTCCTCTTCGATGATGCCGTACTTTTCGTTCAGCAGCTTCATGATGTGCAGCTTCACCAGGTCGGAGCCTTCGCCCTCCAGGGGCTCGGTGCCCATGATGACGTTCAGCTGCTCACCGGCGATGACCTGGCCGGCGGTCTTCTGCATCTGGTCACCGGACAGGTGGATCAGCAGGTCGGAGATGTACAGGATGGGATCGTTGTCATCCTCACCGATGTTGACGGTGACGACCTGGCCGTCCTTGCGGTAGACAACACCGTGCAGAGGCAGAGGCACAGTGACCCACTGGTACTTCTTGATGCCGCCGTAGTAATGGGTCTTCAGGTAAGCGATTTCATCAGCCTCGTACAGGGGGTTGGGCTTGATGTCCATGCGGGGGCTGTCGACGTGGGCAGCGCAGATGTTGGCGCCCTCGTTCAGGGGCTTGTTGCCGACAACGGCCAGCATGATGCTCTTGCCGCGGTTGTTCATGTAGAACTTGTCGCCGGGCTTGGCAGCCATGCCGGGCTTCAGCTCCACAAAGCCGTGGGCCTCAGCGGCCTGGACAGCCCAGGTGGTAGCCTCGCGCTCGGTCTTGGCAGCGTCCATGAAGTCCATGTAGCGGCGGCAGTAAGCTTCCATTTCAGCTCTCTGCTCAGCGGTGATGCGGGTAAAGCCGTTCTTCTTGGTGGCCAGCAGGGAGTTCTTCAGTTCTTCGATGTTCATGGGAATCATCCTCCTAATATAAAATTTACGTTGGATCGATGTGGGCATCGACCCGGACGAAAGGGGCTTGGTAGGGGCGGGTGCCCACACCCACCCATTTTTACACTTATATTATACCTAGATTTATCAAAAAAGCAAGACATTTTGCGCGGAATGCACAAATATCTCCATCGTTTTCCAGAGTATGGCTGCACAATGCCGAAAATTCGGCATCGGAGCGCTGGGCGGCGATGCGCTGACGGGCGTATTCTTCGGTGATGCCGTCCCGGGCCATGAGCCGTGCGATCCGATCTTCCACAGGCGCGGTGACGGCCACCGTCACATGGCAAAGTTCAGCCAGGCCACCCTCAAACAGGGCGATGGCATCGATGGCGGCCAGCTTCGGACTGGCGGACAACTGCCGCAGCACCTCGTTTTTCACAGCCGTATGGGTAATTTTATTCAGGTCAGAGAGGGCTTTTTCGTCGGAAAAGACAATATTTCCCAACTTTTTTCGCTGCAGCTGACCGTTCTCTGTTACCCCGGGGAACCGGGCTTCAATGGCTGCAAGCAATGCCGGATCTTCTTTTAACAGCCGATGATAAACGGCGTCACAATCCAGAATCAGGCCGCCCTTTTCGGCGATGCATTGCAGCAATGTGGTCTTGCCGCAGCCGCTGCCGCCGGTGATGCCGATGGTGAAAGTTTGCTGCTCCATAGGGCCTCCTTAGTAAGATAAATTGTTGTTTATATTTGCACCCGTAGGGAACGCTGTCCTCAGCGTTCCGAAACGATTTAGGGGGTTCGATGCCCCCTAAATCGTTAATTTTCCATCGAACATGGTGCAAATATTCCCGCTCCGGGGCCGGAACGCTGAGGACACCGTTCCCTACGAAAAAATTGCAAACAACAATTTACACTTCTTCTGCGTCGATGATATGGAATCCTGCGGCTTTTTTCAGCCGGTTTTGCACGGCGTAGGCCACACCGCCGCCCACGGGGCAACGGGCAAACACCCGCTTCACTGCCGGGTCATCCAGCTCCCGCAAGGCAGCGAACAGACCGGCGGACAATGTGTTTACATCCGCTTCCCGGCCATAAGCCAGGGGCTGGCAATTGGCGTACAGGGGCAGCTCCTCTTCAAAGCACAGCACCCGGTCGCCGTCGGCAAAATGGGCGTGGATATAGCGGGAAGCTGCCTGGCGGCTGCCGGAAACGATGAGCACGGCGCAATCGGGGGCATAGTGCTTGTACTTCATGCCCGGGGCTTTCACCACTGCATCCTTCTCGATCTGGGCGGTGACTGCCTTGTCCACCGTCACTTCTCCCAAAACCTCCACCAGCTGCTCCGGGGTGATGCCGCCGGGACGCAGCAGCCGGACAGGGGTTTCCGTCAGATCCACGATGGTGCTTTCCACGCCCACACGGCAGGCGCCGCCGTCGACGATGGCGGCGATTCTTCCGTCGTGGTCATGGCGCACATGCGCTGCGGTGGTGGTGGAGGGCTTACCGGAAATGTTGGCGCTGGGAGCTGCCAGGGGAACACCGGCCCGGCGGATGATGGCTCTGGTGATCTCGCTGTCCGGGCAGCGGACGGCTACGGTGGAAAGACCACCGGTGGTGCGCTTGGGGACGATATTTTTCGCCGGCAGCACCATGG
>JAZUBW010000126.1:0-1661 GCA_045638785.1 Faecousia sp. | reverse complement strand
CCGTCCGTTAAACCCATGTGCGAGAAGTGCAAGGTCATTAAGCGCAAGGGTCGCGTAATGGTAATTTGCGAAAACCCCAAACACAAGCAGAGACAAGGCTAATAGGAGGTGCTGATAGAATATGGCACGTATTTCTGGTATTGACCTTCCCCGCGACAAGCGGATCGAAGTAGCGCTGACTTATATCTACGGCATCGGACCCGCACGGGCCGCTAAGGTTCTGGAGATCACCGAGATCGATCCCGACACCCGTGTTAAGGATCTGACCGAGGATCAGGAAGCTCAGCTCCGTGATGCCATCGAGCATGGCTACATCATCGAGGGTGACCTGCGCCGTGAAGTCGGCATGAACATTAAGCGGCTGAGCGAAATCGGCTGCTACCGTGGTCTGCGTCATCGTCGTGGCCTGCCCGTTCACGGTCAGCGTACCAAGACCAACGCTCGTACCCGCAAGGGTCCCAAGAAGACCATCGCCAACAAGAAGAAGTAAGGAGGGATATGTAAATGGCTGCTAAAGCTGCTGCTAAGAAGGTTATCAAGCGCCGTAGAGAGCGTAAGAATATTGAAAAGGGTGCGGCACATATCCGTTCCTCTTTCAACAACACCATGGTTACCATCACCGACCTGAACGGTAATGCCCTGTCCTGGGCTTCCTCCGGTGGTCTGGGCTTCCGTGGTTCCCGTAAGTCCACCCCCTTCGCAGCTCAGACTGCTGCTGAGACCGCTGCCAAGGCCGCTATCGAAAACTGCGGTCTGAAGACTGTTGAGGTCTTCGTTAAGGGTCCCGGTCAGGGCCGTGAAGCTGCGATCCGTGCTCTCCAGTCCGCTGGTCTGGAAGTCGTATCCATTAAGGACGTCACCCCCATTCCCCACAATGGCTGCCGTCCCCCCAAGAGACGTCGCGTCTGATTTTGCATTAGGAGGAATTTCAAAATGGCTAAGAATATGCAGCCCGTGCTGAAGCGCTGCCGCAAGCTGGGCGTTTCTCCTGCCGCAATGGGTTACAACAAGACTTCCAACAAGAACCCCGGCGGTCAGAGAAGAGCTAAGAAGTCTGAGTACGCAACTCAGCTGACCGAGAAGCAGAAGGTCAAGTTTGTTTATGGCATCCAGGAGAAGCAGTTCCGTAACTACTACGACAAGGCTTCCCGCATGACTGGTAACACCGGCGAAGAACTGCTGACCCTGGTCGAGCGTCGCCTGGACAACGTCGTGTACCGCCTGGGCTTTGCCAACTCCCGCCGTCAGGCTCGCCAGCTGGTGAACCACGGCCACTTCACCGTCAATGGCAACCGCGTCAACATCCCCAGCTACCTGGTCAAGGAAGGCGATGTCGTTGCTGTTTGCGAGAAGTCCGTTTCCAATAACTTCTTCAAGGCACTGAAGGAAGCTGACACCTTTGTTGCTGCTCCCAAGTGGCTGGACCGTGACAAGAACACCCTCACCGGCAAGGTCATTGCTATGCCCACCAAGGCAGATATCGACTTCGATATCGCTGTGCACCTCATCGTCGAGTTGTACTCCAAGTAATCGACCCCCTGTACGTCCGTTTTTGTCAATTGTGGGGTGCATTCTACACCCCATACTCTTGAGAAGGAGGGTTTTATCATGGTAGAAATTGAAAAGCCTCGCATTACCTGCCTGGACAATCCCGAGGACCT
>JAZUBW010000125.1:0-10537 GCA_045638785.1 Faecousia sp. | reverse complement strand
TTTTCAGGCTTTCTCCAGGATATGGGTTTCAAAAAGTCTATACCATTTACCGCATCCAACCTTCCTTCCCGCATTCCACATCCGTCTCAAAATAGCCCTTCGGGCATATTTTGATCCACCTTCTCCCCGGGAGAAGGTACGGGCCTTCGGCGCTATAAATCCCAATTTACTGCTCCGATTCTTCCGGTTTGCCGTAGAAGTTGTTGGTATAGTACTCCGACTGCTTGCTCAGCTCGGTACACAGCTTGGCGTAGCCCATTTTTTCCATCAGAGTGGGCTGGTTGGAGAACAGATTGGTGCCAAGGCCCAGACGGTTGCCATCGATGGTGCAGCCCATGGCAGCCAATGTGGTGGGGAACATATCCATGGCGCAGAACTGGCGGTTTTTGGTATACTGGGGCGTGGCTGCGGCGTTGATGAAGCAGTTGTAGATGTGGCGCTCGTAGCCGTCTTCCACATTGCGGCCAAAATAGCCGTTGTCCATGGAGCAGTGGTCGCCGGTGATGACGATGGTAGTGTTGTCGTAGAAGGGCTGCTCCTTCAGCCAGTTGACGAACTCGTAGACCTGGCGGCTGGCGCAGGCGATGGCGTTTTCGTAGCTTTCCTCATAATTGCTGCCGCAAAGCTGGCAGGTAAAACCACCAATGTGGTGGGTGTCCACGGTCAGCATGGTGAAGGCGAAGGGCTGATCCTGCTGGGACATCTCCGTCAGCTTCTGCTTGGCGTATTCATAAAGGTAGAAATCCTCAAAGCCCCACCAATCGTTCCAGTAGTTCCAATCCACCAGGCCCTCTGCCCGGCCGGTGACCAGGTCCCAAATATGGTCCACACCGTGATTTTCATAGAAGGTGTCCCGGCCGCCGAAGCCCACTGCGGAGCCCACCATCAGGGCCTGATTGTAGCCCTCCTTATTTAATATGGAGGTCAGATTGGTCAGTCCGTCCAGGAATTCACCGTCCTGGCCGTAGCCGTTCTGCCAGTCGGTGATGCCCTCGGGCACCTTCAGCGGCACACCGCCGGTGTGGGCTACCATGGCGCCGATGGTCCAGCTGGCGCCGGTGACCTGGCGGAAGCCGCCAACATGCTCATTGTGGGAGAAATTGATGTTATTTTGAGCCAGTTCCGTCAATTCCGGGATCAGATTGTAGGGCAGGCCGCCGCCCATATCCTGGGACAGATAGCTGGTTTCCATGGATTCCATAAAAATATAAATAAGATTGCGCTTTTCCTCCGGGAAGGTGATGTTTACCTGGTTGGGGTCCCGGTATTCGTCCTGGTACAGCTCGGTTTCCCGGTGGCTGTTGAGAATGTAGCTGACCAGCTCCACATTGAAGGCGGCGTGGATCAAAAGGCCGGCACTCAATACCAGGCTGACGGTAACGGGGATCCACCGCTTCCAGTTCCAGGGGTACAGCAGCAGGGCACCTGTCAAAACCGTGGAGCCCACTGCCGGCAACACGCCGCCCAGGAAGAAACTGCGCAGCAGCTCGGGGCTGACGCCGCCAAGACCACCGGTGAGGGTAAAGAGCACCGAGTCAAAGCCAATGCGGCCGTAAATACGCACATACCACCAGGCCGCAAAGAAGCCCAGGAAGGCCACCAGCAGCAGAATGCACAGGCCGATGTTGCCGAAAATGCGTTTTATGATGTCGCCCAGAGGGCGTTTTTCTTTGATTTCCATTGTAAAAACCTCGTTTTTTCGGAGTCCTTGCCATTATAGCGAACATTTTTCCAAAAATCAATCCGGGAACGGATGGAAAACCAAAATGTTGACGGATTGTTCAAAATTCAGTTTATTGGGTTGTTCGACAAGCGCACCCAAAGGCCCTCTTGCCGACAGGGGGCTGGCAAAAAGACTGATGAGGGTCGATCTGGATGCACATATTTATCTGCACAGATATATTCGGTGCGTCCATTCTTTCCCTCATCCGCCCCAGTGTGCGCACTGGGGCACCTTCCCCCAGGGGAAGACTTTGCAGCGAGAAGCCGCAAATTTTACGGGTGACAGAGGAATGTTTTTACTGCGAAAACATGTGTTTTTGCATAAAAATAGAGGAAATTTTATAAATTATTCATAAATTTACGAATTTCACAAAAAAATCGTTGCCTTTTTTCGCTGTTTCGTGTATAATGTCTTTTGTTCCGGTGTTTGGAACACCGAGGAAAGGAATGGAGGGCAAAAGCCTTCCCGAAAGGAGAAAATTTTCATCATGTACACCGTAAACTCTATCCGAAATGTTGTTTTGCTGGGCCACAGCGGCAGCGGCAAGTCCGCCCTGGCTGAGAGCCTGCTTTATATGACCGGCGCCATCATGCGTATGGGCAAGAACGCCGACGGCAACACCGTGGCCGACTTCGACCCCGAAGAGACTCGCCGTAATATTTCTATCTCCACTTCCGTGATCCCTGTGGAGTACAAGAACCACAAGATCAATCTGCTGGACACCCCCGGCGCATTCGACTTCTCCGGCGCTGTCATCGAGGCCCTGCGTGCCGCTGACGCCGCTATTCTGGTCATCTCTGCCAAGGACGGCATCACCGTCGGCTTCGAGAAGGCTTGGAAGTACTGCGAAGAGCGCAACATGCCCCGTTTCATCTACGTTTCCAAGGTTGACGAAGAGAACGCTGACTACAACGCTACCTTCGAGGCTCTGCGTGAGAAGTACGGCAACAAGATCGCTCCCATCGTCGCTCCCATCTGGGACAGCTCCAAGAAGATCACCGGCATCATCGACGTTCTGAACAAGCGTGCTTACGAGATGCAGAACCTGAAGCGCGTGGAAATCGCTGTCCCCGCCGACAAGGAAGCTGTCATTGAGGAGTTCAACGATGCTCTGAAGGAAGCCGTTGCCGAAACCGACGAGGCCCTGATGGATCGCTTCTTCGAGGGCGACGATTTCACCTATGCCGAAATGATCAACGGCCTGCACACCGGTGTCCGTGAGCTGAGCCTGTTCCCCGTGCTGTGTGGCTCCGGCGTCACCTGCCTGGGCTCCCTGATGCTGATGGATCACATCATCTCCCTGCTGCCCAACCCCGAGCAGGGCAACTACCACAAGGCTACCGCCGCTGACGGCAAGGTAGAAGAGTTCGTGGTTTCCGAGGGCGGCGTTCCCTCCGCTTTCGTTTTCAAGACCGTTTCCGATCAGTACGGCAAGTACTCCTTCGTTAAGGTCCTCTCCGGCGAGATCAACGCCGACACCACTTTGGTCAACGCCCGTACCGGCGAGACCGAGAAGCTGGGCCGTCTGTACGCTATGTGCGGCAAGAAGTCTACCGAAGTCAAGGAACTGACCTGCGGTGACATCGGCGCCATTGGCAAGATGGACAAGGCCAAGACCGGCGACACCCTGTGCGATCCCCGTAAGGTTGTGTCCCTGAAGGCTCTGCCCTATGCTCCCGCCTGCTACTCTCAGGCCATCGCTCCCAAGACCAAGGGTCAGGAAGATAAGGTCGCTGCCGGCCTGGCTCGCCTGAACGAAGAAGATCCCTCCTTCAACCTGGTCAACAACGCTGAGACCCACCAGCTGGTGCTCTCCGGCTCCGGCGATCAGCACCTGGACGTGCTGGTTTCCAAGCTGAAGTCCCGCTTCGGTGTCGAGGCCAACCTGTTCCCCGCTAAGATCGCTTACCGCGAGAAGATCAAGAAGACCGTCCAGTCCCACGGCCGTCATAAGAAGCAGACCGGCGGTTCCGGCCAGTTCGGCGACGTCTGGATGCGCTTTGAGCCCCAGGAGGACCAGGACGAGCTGATCTTTGACGTGGAAGTCGTCGGTGGCTCCGTGCCCAAGAACTTCAACCCCGCTGTTGAAAAGGGCATCCAGGAAGCTATCCTGCGTGGTCCTCTGGCTGGCTATCCCATGGTCGGTCTGAAGGCTGTCCTGTACGATGGCTCCTACCACCCCGTTGACTCCAACGAAATGGCATTTAAGCTGGCTGCTATCCTGGCTTACAAGGAGGCTATGCCCAACGCTATGCCCACCCTGCTGGAGCCTGTTGGCACCCTGAACGTCACCATCCCCGACAGCTACATGGGCGATGTCATCGGCGATCTGAACAAGCGCCGTGGCCGTGTCATGGGCATGAACCCCGGTGCTGACGGCGACACCGTCGTCGAGGCCGAAGTTCCCATGGCTGAGATGAGCTCCTACGCCATCGACCTGCGCGCCATGACCCAGGCTCGCGGCTCCTTCACTCTGGAGTTCGCTCGCTATGAGGAAGTGCCGGAGCAGAACCAGGCCAAGATCATCGAGGACGCAAAGAACGACGAAGAGTAATCTGAATTTTAGCCGGAGTGGGAAACCACTCCGGCTTTTTCCTTGCAATCAAGGGCCTTTTGTGATACAGTAGGGACAAATATATTGCGGTTTGCAGTTCCGACTAGCGGCGAAGCCGCGTGCCTTCTCCCGGGGAGAAGGTGCCCCCAGTGCGCACACTGGGGGCGGAAGTGGAATGCGGGAGACGCAGTTGGATGCAGTAAATGCTAAGACTTGCTGATGGCTTACCCATTTGGGGGCCTGAAACCCCGTGCAAATCGTTACATTACCGCCCGCATTCCACATCAGTCACAAAAATGGGTTCCGAAGTGCCCATTTTTGTGCCAGCTTCTCCCCGGGAGAAGCTATTGCGCCCTGCGGGCGCTGTTGGCCCATTATACTGAAATTGAAAAACACAGGAGAAATCTATGCGTATTTTATTTGACAGCAAGCAGGAGCAGTTCAAGTCCCCCTTTGGCACCCTGGTACCGGGGCAGGATTGTGTGCTGCATATCCATGTTCCTTACACGGTGCAGGCAAAGTCGGTGGAATGCATCCTGCAGGCGGAAAATGGCGCACAGGTCCAAACCGTGACCATGGAATACGCCAAAAAACTGGGCGCCTATGACATTTTCCGTGGCACCTTTGCCATGGACACGCCGGGTCTGTATTTTTACTATTTCCGCATCCATTCCGCCACCGGCTCCTTCCGGCTGTTCAAGTACGGCGACGATACCAATATGGAGGCAGGTGCCCTCTGGCAGGTCAGCTGTGTGCCGGAAAGCTTCACCACCCCCGATTGGGCCAAGGGCGCTGTGATCTACCAGGTTTTCCCGGACCGCTTCTACCGCAGCGGCCGCTGTGACCTCAGCGGCAAACTGGAACCCTACACCGTCCACCACAACTGGTTCGACGAGGTGGATTGGCGGCCGGATGCCAACGGCATCGTCCACAACAACGATTTCTACGGCGGCAATTTTAAGGGTATCACGGAAAAAATGGACTATATTGCCAGCTTGGGCACCTCCATTTTGTACCTCAATCCCATTTCCAAGAGCTTCTCCTCCCACCGCTATGACACCGGCGATTATAAGATCCCCGACCCCATGCTGGGTACCGAGGAGGAATTCGCTGCCCTGTGCCGGGCGGCCCACGAGCGGAATATCAAGGTGATTTTGGACGGCGTGTATTCCCACACCGGCTCCAACAGCCTCTATTTTAATAAAAACCGTACCTTCCCCGGCGACGGCGCTTACAATTCCACCAAATCTCCCTACTACGGCTGGTACGATTTCAAGCACTGGCCTGATCAGTACACCAGCTGGTGGAGTTTCGACACCCTGCCCACCGTCAATAAAATGCACCCGGACTTCATTAAATATATCATCACCGACGAGGACAGCGTGGTGGCCCATTGGCTGAAGCTGGGTGCCGACGGCTTCCGCCTGGATGTGGCGGATGAGCTGCCGGATGCCTTCATCGCCATGCTGAAGAAGCGGATCCGGGAGCTGAAGCCGGATGCACTGCTGATGGGCGAGGTTTGGGAGGATGCCTCCAACAAGTCCGCCTACGGCGTCCGCCGCCGCTACTTTGTGGATGCGGAGCTGGACAGCGTCATGAATTATCCCTTCCGCACCGCCATTTTGAATTTTGTCCGTGGCTGGGATTCCGGTGCGGAGCTGAAAAATACGGTGATGAACATTGCCGAAAATTATCCGCCCCAGGTCCTCAGCTGCAACATGAATTTGCTGGGTACCCATGACACGGTGCGAATCCTGACGGCCCTGGTGGACGATTTTGAAGGCCCCCGGGAGCAGCAGGCCGGCCGTCGCCTCAGCTACAACCAGAAGGAAGTGGCCCGGGAGCGGCTGCTGGCAGCCTCTTTCCTGCAGTATACTCTGCCCGGCAGCCCCAGCCTGTACTACGGCGACGAGGCTCTGATGGAGGGTCACAAGGACCCCTTCAACCGCCGCACCTATCCCTGGGGTCATGAGGATCATGGGCTTTTGGCCCATTTCCGCCGCCTGGGCCAGCTGAAGAAGGAAAATCCCGCTCTGCGGCTGGGTGATATCCAGTTCTTCCAGGCCGGCGAAAAGCACCTGGGCTTTACCCGCAGCTATGAAGGCAAGACTCTGCGGATCTATTGCAACCGCAGCGCCGATGTGTGGGAGATCCCGGCGGGGAAGCTCTTGCTGGGCTATAACCTGCAGGTGGTGGCGCCCCAGTGGCTCACCGTAGGCCCCAGAGGCTTCTGCATCGTGGAGGAGTAAGATGGAGAAGTTTGTGACCGGCTACTGCCGCTGCCTGGATAAGAGCCGCATCGTGCTCATCGAGGATGGCGAGGTGGACTGCGAATACGAAAATTGCCCCCATAAGCCCAATTGCGAGATCGCAAAGCAGATCAAAGAAATTTTGGAAACATAATTTGGGATTGATCGATAGAGATCACCGTAGGGGAGGGTCTTGCCCCTCCCTCAACGCCACTGGTTTTTGAGCAGTTGGGTATTGCACAGTGCCACAGGCTGCACCGAATGAATGATCTGAAAAACGAGAGGGTTAGGGAGGGTCAAGACCCTCCCCTACGAAAATGCTGAAACGATGAAACGGAGGGAAGACAATGCGCATATTGCATTTGACCGAGAAAGATTACAAGACCAGCCGCTGGTCCGGCGGCACCACCACGGAGCTGTTTATTTGGCCCGCCGGTGCCGACTACGGCAAGCGGGAATTTTCCTTCCGCATCAGCTCGGCGGTGGTAGAGCTGGAGGAAAGCGATTTTACGGCGCTGCCCGGCGTGATGCGCTACATCACGCCTCTGACCGGCGGCTTTACCCTGACCCATCCCGGCAAGGTGCCGGTGGTCATGGGCCCAGTGGCTGAGCCCTACCGGTTCTCCGGCGAAGAGCCCACCCATTGTGTGGGCTGCGCCACGGATTTTAACCTGATGCTCAAGGGTGTCGACGGCAAAATGACCCTCTGCAGCGGCAGAGCCGCCATTCGTCCCGGCTTTAACGGCTTTTATGCTGTGGAAGACGGCGTGTTCACCCTGGCCGGCAGCCACGAAATGAAGGCCGGCGAAATGCTGGCGGTATTTGCCGAGGAAGCGGCCGAAATCACACTGGAAGGCAAGGTCTTGGCCTGCTGGGCAGAAATATAATATATATTATAATGTAGAACGGCACCTTCGGGTGCCGTTTTTGTGCCCCAAATTGGGATTTATAGCGCCGAAGGCGCGTACCTTCTCCCGGGGAGAAGGTGGATCAAAATATGCCCGAAGGGCTATTTTGAGACGGATGTGGAATGCGGGAAGGAAGGTTGGATGCGGTAAAAGGTATAGACTTTTTGAAACCTATATCCTGGAGAAAGCCTGAAAAACATCCCGTTTCGTAAGTTTTCCGCCCGAGTTCCACATCCGACCTCGCTGGCGCTCGGCCACCTTCTCCCCGGGAGAAGGTAGGGCGGCTTCGCCGCTGTCGCCCCAAAGGGGCGACCATTTCCGATTTCCAACAAAGCGATAAACGAAAATTTACAACGCTGCATAGAACGGAAAAAATGTTCAAAAATAATTTATATACTGGGGACTTGACAATTTTAGCACTCTAGTGTATAGTGTGCTTAGCACTCGGGGGTATTGAGTGCTAAAAGGAGGAAAACATGGAACTGACCGATCGTAAAAAGAAGGTCCTGCGCTGTATCGTGGACCTGTATATCCGCACCGCCGAACCGGTTGGATCCAAGGCCATTGCCGAAATGCCGGATATGCCTTATTCCTCCGCAACCATCCGCAACGAAATGGCGGATCTGCTGGCCATGGGCTACCTGGAGCAGCCCCACACTTCCGCCGGCCGCATCCCTTCCGCCGCAGGCTACCGGCTGTATGTGGATGAGCTGATGGCTGATTACCGGCTGAGCATGGATGAGACCCGGTCCATCAACCTGAGCCTGGAGGACAAACTCCAGCGGGTGGACCAAATGATGGAGCGTGTGGCCAAGCTGGTGAGCCAGGCTACCGAACTGCCGGCCATCTCCCTGACCTCCCGGCACGGAGCCACCGTCAAGCGGTTCGAGCTGATCCTGGCCGGTGCCGACAGCGTGATCTTAGTGGTGATGCTCAGCACCGACGAGGTGGTCAACAAGCTCATCAAGCTGCCGCTGCATGTGACGGATGTGGATCTAAAACTGCTGTCTGCCGTGCTGAATGCCGCTATGACCGGCATCACCGCAGAAGAATTTACCGCCGAGTTACTGGAAAAGGTGACGGCCTCTGCCGGAGCTGCTGCTCTGCTGGTGCCGGTGGTGGTGGATTTCACCGTGGAGACCCTGCGGCGTCATGGCAGCGCAAACATGAATATCACCGGCCAGGCAAGACTTTTGGGTCTGCCGGAGTACCGGGATGTGGATAAGGCTCAGAAGGTGCTGACCTCCTTTGATGAGGACGCCCTTTCCAATTTACCTGCGGTGATGCAGAATGAAAACGGCACCAAGGTGCTGGTTGGCCCGGAAAATGTGGCCAGTGAACTGAAGGATACCTCTGTGGTCATGACCAAGTTCGATATTGGTGACGGCCTGCAGGGTATGATCGGCGTGGTGGCCCCCACGAGAATGGATTACGCCAAGGTCACCGCAAGACTCAGCTACTTCGCTGAGAGTTTGAGCAAGATGTTCGCCAAGCCCGAGCAGGCAAGCCTGCCGGAGGCGAAGGAAGAATAAATTTGGGAGGAACCCAACATGGCAAAGAAGGACAAGGAAAAGAAAGAACCCATCGCAGGCGAGGAGATTCTGGAGGAAATGGCTGAGGAAGTCACCGAAACCCCGGAAATCGACCCCTGGGAGGAAAAATATAACGCCGAGCACGACCAGTTCCTGCGTTTGGCAGCGGAGTTCGACAACTTCCGCAAGCGCACCATCAAGGAAAAGGAAGCCTCCTACGGCAACGGCAAGGCCGATACCGTGGCAAAGATGCTTCCCGTCTACGACAACCTGGAGCGGGCCCTGCAGCAGGAAACTGCCGACACCGCCTACAAAAAGGGCGTGGAGCTGACCATGAATGAGCTGGTGAAGATCTTTACCGGCCTGGGCGTGGAAATTTACGGCGAACCCGGCGACAGCTTCAATCCGGAGCTGCACAACGCCGTGATGCACATCGAAAATGAAGAGCTGGGCGAAAACACCATCGCCGCCGTGTTCCAGAAGGGCGTCAAGATCGGCGATAAGGTGGTCCGGTTCGCCATGGTGCAGGTTGCGAATTAAAGTCCTATTGTAGGGCGGGGTCATGACCCCGCCGACCACCTACAGGCGATAGAGCGGAAGTGGTTTTTGAAAAACTGTCGACGCTGCAATCGCTCAAGCTGGCAGGTATCGAAACCTGCTCGGCGGGGTCATGACCCCGCCCTACGAAATTGTAAAAAACTTTTTCAATATATTAGGAGGAACAAAATTATGTCTAAGATTATCGGTATCGATTTGGGTACTACCAATTCCTGTGTTGCTGTTCTGGAAGGCGGCGAGGCTGTTGTCATCGCCAACGCCGAGGGCGGCCGCACCACTCCCTCTGTTGTGGCATTTTCCAAGACCGGCGAGCGTATGGTGGGTCAGGTTGCCAAGCGCCAGGCTGTGACCAACGCTGACCGCACCGTTGCTTCCATCAAGCGCCACATGGGCGAAAACTACAAGGTGGACATCGACGGCAAGGGCTACACCCCCCAGGAGATCTCTGCCATGGTTCTGGCAAAGCTGAAGGCTGACGCCGAGGCTTACCTGGGCCAGACCATCACCGAGGCTGTCATCACCGTTCCCGCTTACTTCTCCGATGCTCAGCGCCAGGCCACCAAGGACGCTGGCCGCATTGCCGGCCTGGAGGTCAAGCGTATCATCAACGAGCCCACTGCTGCTGCCCTGGCTTACGGCCTGGACAAGGAGCAGGAGCAGAAGATCATGGTCTATGACCTGGGCGGCGGCACCTTCGACGTGTCCATCCTGGAGATCGGCGACG
Organism: Faecousia sp.; assembly: GCA_045638785.1. GTDB lineage: Bacteria > Bacillota > Clostridia > Oscillospirales > Oscillospiraceae > Faecousia. The sequence continues at coordinate 289 of JAZUBW010000125.1, read as the reverse complement.
GCGTTGTGGAAGTTCTGTCCACCTCCGGCGACACCCGCCTGGGCGGTGACGACTTCGACCAGCGCATCATTGACTGGCTGGTTGCCGAGTTCAAGAAGGCTGAGGGCATCGACCTGAAGAATGACAAGATGGCTATGCAGCGTCTGAAGGAAGCAGCCGAGAAGGCCAAGATCGAACTGTCCGGTGTCACTTCCACTTCCATTAACCTGCCCTATATCACCGCCGATGCCACCGGTCCCAAGCACATGGATCTGACCCTTTCCCGTGCCAAGTTCAACGAGCTGACTGC
>JAZUBW010000124.1:0-7321 GCA_045638785.1 Faecousia sp. | reverse complement strand
TAAATTGTTGTTTATGTTTGCACCTGTAGGGAACGCTGTCCTCAGCGTTCCGTCAGAAAATTCGACCTCGATGGGCGAATTTTCTGCATTTTTCTGCGATGCTGCGGTGCAAAATTGTGCCGCTTCGCGGTCGGAACGCTGAGGACAGCGTTCCCTACAGAGCTTTGCGAAACAACAATTTATCGTTTCAAGGAGGTATATATGAAAATTTGGCACATGAACGGTGCGGGCAATGATTTTATGGTCCTGGATGCCCGTGGAAATACCTTTGATTTTGCGGCCCTGGCGGTGAAATTCTGCGCCAAGACCGGCGCCGACGGCTTCATGGCGGTGGATAACGCCGAAAACGGCGATTTTAAGCTGCATTTTTACAATTCCGACGGCTCCCGGGGCGAAATGTGCGGCAACGGCGCCCGCTGCATCGGCCGCTTTGCCTTCGAGCATGGCATCGCCGGGGAGCAGATGACCATCGAAACCGATGCCGGCCCGGTTTACGGCTGGCGTCTGGCAGAAAACCGCTATCGGGTGCAGCTGCCCAATCCCCAAAATCTGGACCTGCAGAAAAAGGAAAATGTGGCCTATGCGGAGGTGGGCTGTCCCCATGCGGTGATGGAATACCGGGGCGACTTGCGGGCCGATGCCCTTTCCCTGCGGGAGTCCATGCGGGCTCTGCGATTTGACCCGGTGTTTCCCAAGGGCGCCAATGTGGACCTGTACACCTGGCTCAGCGACACGGCGGTGCAGATTTTGACCTTTGAGCGGGGTGTGGAGGACTTCACCCTGGCCTGCGGCACCGGCAGCGGTGCGGTGGCAGCGGTGCTTTGGACCCAGGGAAAGGTGCCCGGCGGCTTTCTGACCGTGGAAAATCCCGGCGGCACCCTGGCGGTGACGGTTTCCGGCGAAAACGGCCAGGTCAATCAGCTGCTGCTGGAAGGCCCGGCAGATGTGTCCCGAATTTACGATTGGGAAGAATTGATCTAAGCGCATACAACAGCCCGGCGGCACTCCGCCGGGCTGTTAACAACGGCTGTTGGCGAAAAATGCAGAAAGCGCAGTTGCATTTCCCCGGGAGCCGTGCTATAATATAAGTTACACCTACAAGAAACCCCTGCGTTTCTATGAATATTTCTGTAAGGAGCGAAAAAAGTTATGAACACTACCACTTTTAACTGGACCCGTGTGCTGCGGACCCTGGTGGCGCTGATGGTCATTTTCTCCCTGGTGCTGTGCGGCTGCGCCGGTACCGACGGCGGCGATGACGACGGCGGCAAGGGCAACGGCGGCAACAGCAACAATGCCGGCGTCCTGGGCGGCGACGGCGACGGCAAGCTGGAAAGCGAAGACGTTGTCAGCGGTGTCACCGGCGTGTATGGCAGCCTGCTGGAGGCCATCGGCGGCAAGAACGAGATGATGACCAGCGGCGGCGTCAGCATGGACATGACCGTGACCCTGGGCGACAGCCTCCTGGATCAGCTCTCCGCCATGATGGAGCAGGAGGGCATGGACGCCGATATTTCCTGGTTCGAAAGCATCGGCATCTTCATGGATGTGCTCTACGATGAGACCCTGGTGCAGACGAACATGGGCGCTCAGCTCAACGGCACCAGCATCGTCACCGTCGAAGCCATTATGGACATCATGTCCTCCTCTGTCTATCTGCGTATTCCCGAGCTGAACAACCAGTATGTCGGCGGTACCATGGACACCGGCGTGGACATGGAAGACATGATGCAGCAGTATGACCAGATGATGGCCATGATGGAAGAGTACGGCGACATCGTCAATGTGCTGCCCACCGAGAAGGAACTGGGCCAGCTGCTCAACCGCTACATTGATGCCGCCAAGGGCGCCATGACCAAGCCCGCAACCGGCAAGGAAACCCTCAGCTATGACGGTATTTCCCAGGAAGTCACCGCCACTACTTACACCATCACCCGCACCGAGCTGCTGAACATGGCAGAGGCCATCGCCACCACCGCCAAGACCGACAAGGACCTGGAGAAGATCCTTGACAATCTGGTTGCCTGGGTGGACGAAAAGGCCGCCGAGCAGGATCCCAACTACGAATCCGTGGATGTCCACGCCCAGCTGATGGAGTCCATCGAGGAGTTCCTGGGCCAGATTGAGGAAATGCGCAGCGAGCTGGAAAGCGGCGAAGCAGAAGATGTGGCCATGCTGGTCTTCACCACCTACACCGTCAATGAGCAGTTTGTTGGTCTGAAGCTGGCCGCCAATGACGGCTGGGACACCATGGAAGTGCAGTACTTCTCCCTGGAGCAGAACGGCAAGACCGCCCTGTACCTCAATGCCGGCGGCCAGTTCCAGTTTGCCGGCACCGGCACCAAGAGCGGCAATGAGGTCAGCGGCACCTACACCCTGCAGGTGGAAGGCACCGATATGCTCTTTGTCACCGTCAAGGACTTTGATACCGCCGCTCTGAAGAATGGCAACCTGGTGGGTACCCTGCAGCTGCGCTTCAGCGAAGAAATGATCGACGAGATCCGCAACGATATTGTGACTCCCGACATGGTCATCGAGCTGGTGCTGAATATCGGCGGCAACAAGAACACCATCGGCATCAACATCTATAACGGCAGCGATCTCCTCTTCGGCATCAAGCTGAATACCCAGAAGCTGTCCGGCAACATCACCGTGCCCTCCAAGTACGCCGATATGCAGGACGCCGAGGCCATGCAGGAATGGGCCAGCGGCATGAGCTTCGACCGGATCATCAGCAACCTCCGCTCCGCCGGCGTTGATTCCGAGCTGGTGGATATGCTGGAGAATGCAATCGAGCAAAACATGGGCCTCTAACCCTTTCTATCACAACCGCATTTGCCGCTGGAAACAGCGGCAAATGTTTTATACAGGAGTTTTTTATGGCCATTGAGATCAAACAACTGCGCAAGCGGTTTCAGAAGAAACAAGTTCTGCAGGACATCACCCTCACCGTCCGGCCCGGCACCTGCGTGGGCATTTTGGGTGCCAACGGCTGCGGCAAATCCACCATGCTGTCGATTTTGGCCGGTGTGCAAAGCGCCGACGGCGGCCAATTTCTGTGGGACGGCCGGGACCTTTTTAAGGACGGCAGATCCCGCGCTGCCCAGGTCGGCTATGTGCCCCAGGGCACGCCGCTGATTGAAGAACTGTCGGCCCGGGACAATCTGCTGCTGTGGTACGACCGCCGGCAGATGGAGCAGGAGCTGGAAAACGGCGTTCTGAAGCTGCTGGGCATCGGCGAATTTTTAAAGGTTCCGGTGCGGAAAATGAGTGGCGGCATGAAAAAGCGGCTGAGCATCGGCTGTGCCATGGCAAAGCATCCGCCGCTGCTGCTGCTGGACGAGCCCACGGCGGCCCTGGATCTTGCCTGCAAGCAGAGCATCGCTGCCTGGCTGCGTCAATATAAGGCCCAGGGCGGCACATTGCTTCTGACCACCCACGATGTAATGGAACTGGACCTTTGCGACGAATGGTACATCATCAAAGACGGCGTGAACACCCCCTTCGTCTTTGACGGAAACGTGGAAAAGCTGGTGCAGATGCTATGAAAAAATACTTTTTGCTGCAGCTGAAGCGGGTGCTTCGGTTCCTGCCCTGGGCGCTGTGCGTGGTACTGGTGCTGTTTGGCTGCATGAGTTTGGTGTATAACGCCATGGTGGTGGCCCAGGAAACGGACAAGGCGGCCGATACCGCCAAGATTGCCGTGGGCGTTGTGGGTTCTGCCGGAGATCAATATTTGCAGTGGGGTCTGGCAGCCATGCAATTTGACTCCACCGCTATGAGCATCCAGCTCAAGCCCATGGAAGAGGATGTGGCCATCGGGAAGCTGGAAAACGGCCAGATCGCAGCCTTCATCGTATTTCCTGACGCCTTTGTGGACGAAGCGCTCCGGGGCAATGTACAGCAGATCCGCTTTGTCTGCACCGCAGGTGCTTCCGGTCTGGTGTCCATTCTGAAGGAAGAGATCACCGCCATTGTGGGCGATATTCTGGTGGCCTGCGAAAGCGGCTCCTACGGCGTGGGTGATGCGCTGACCGGTACCGGAAATGACCATCTTTGGGGCAAGCATGTCAACGATTTGGCCCTGGACTATGTGGATTTTCTCTTTGCCCGCAGCAAAATGTACCGGGTGGAAAATCTGAGTGTAGAAAACACCGTACCCTTTGACCGGTATATGCTGGGTGGTTTGACGGTGCTGCTGCTGATGCTTAGCTGCCTTCCCTTTGCGCCCCTGTACATCCGGGGCGACCGGGCCCTGGCCCGGGTTTTGCGCAGCCGGCGGGTGGGCATCATCGCCCAAACAATGGCAGAATTTGGCGGCTACGTCGCAGGCCTGGCCCTGCTGCTGGGGACTGTGACCCTGGTGCTGGGTTTTGGCGGTCTGCTGCCGGAGGAAACCGCCGGTTGGCAGCTGTTTTTGGGTGCGATGCCGGCGCTGCTGATGATCACAGCCCTGTCGTACCTGCTCTACGCCGTGTCCGATCACCTGATCAGCGGCGTTCTGCTGGCCTTTTTCACCACCCTGGCCCTGTGCTTTTTGGGCGGCTGCATGTACCCGGTGCAGATTTTCCCCGAGTCCATCCAGCGCCTGGCCGCCCTGCTGCCCACAGGCCTTGCCCGGCAGAGTCTGACGGGCCGCTTCATGGGTACCGGCGCCGGCAGCGTATGGCCCCTTTTGGGCTACAGCGCCGCATTTTTGACCCTGGCCACCGCCATTCGCGGTTACCAGGCGGGAAAGGTAAGCGGGTGAGGCCATGAAACAGATGAAACAATGGCTGCGCTGGGGCATGCTGCTGTGGAAGCGGCTGTACAAAAAAGCCGCCTTCCTGTTGCTGCTGGTGCTGATTCCGGTGTTGGTCTTTGGCTACGGCCAAACCGCCCAGGAGGAAAGCGGCCTGATGACGGTGGCCCTGGCCTCCCGTCCGGCGCAGGTGGAAACGCTGACCCGGCAGGTCTGGGACGATCTGCAGGAAAGCCAGGTGGTCCGCTACATCGAATGCGCCACCGCCGAGGAAGCCCGGCAGCTGGTGCTGGAGGGACAGGCAGATGTGGCCTGGATCTTTGAAGAAAATATTGAAGAAAAAATCTACGATTTTGTGGCAAAACGAAGCAGAACTCGGGCGTTTTTGACCATTTTGGAGCCGGAAAACCGGGTGGCGCTGAAGCTGGCCCGGGAGCTGCTGAGCGGCGTGATGTTCCCCCATTGCTCGGAAACGGTGTACCTGTACTACATCCGGGAAAATGCCCCGGAGCTGGCAGGCCTTTCCGACGAAACGCTTTTGGACTATTACCAAGGCGTTGAATTTTCCGATGACCTGTTTGTGTTCTCCGACATCGAGGGCAATCTCCAGGCACCGGAAGAGGAACCCAACTACCTGCTGGCGCCGGTACGGGGCATGCTGGCGGTGGTGGCGGTGCTGGCTGGCCTTGCCACAGCCATGTTCTACATCCGGGACGAGGAGAACGGCACCTTTGCCCTGATTCCGCTGTCCCGCCGGGGCTTCGTGGAATTTGGCTGCCAGCTCATCAGCCTGTTCAATGTGGTGGCGGTGGCGCTGCTTTCCCTTGCCCTGGCCCGGCAGACGGCAGACCCGTTCCGGGAAGTGGCGGTGGCATTCCTTTACAGCCTGTGCGTGGCCGGTTTTTCCATGCTGGTCCGCCGGCTCACCGGCGGCATCCGGGGATTGGGCATGGTGACACCGCTGCTGGTGGTGGTGATGCTGGTGGTGTGCCCGGTGTTTTTCGACCTGGGTGCCCTGCGGTCGCTGCAGTACCTGCTGCCGCCGACCTACTTCGTCAACGGCGCATACAGCAGCCGGTTCCTGACGCTGATGGGGGCCTACGCCGCCGCCTGTCTCCTGCTTTGCGCCATCATCGACTGCTGTAAACTGAAATTTGCCCGCCATAGCGCCTGACAATTTCCATTTATCAACCAGATCAATCGTAGGGCGGGGGCTTGAGGGCAAGCTGCCTACCATACTTGTCAGCAAGATCCCTTGCATTCAAATCGTAATTTAACAAAATATTCACGAGAAAATTGATTCTTATGCTATGATTGTTTTGGAAAATTTTGAAAAGGAGTTATTTTTATGACTAGATTCCTCAACTGGCTGACCAACATCGGTTATGCCGCACTCAACCGCATCCTGCCCTTCCTGCTGATTTTGATCGCCGGCGTGATCGTCATCAAGATCGTCAAGACCATCGTCAAGAAGATCCTGGCCAAGTCCAAGCTGGAAAAGGCTGCCCACAGCCTCATTAACAGCCTCGTCAGCGCCGTGCTGTACCTGCTGCTGATTCTGATGGCTGTCTCCAAGCTGGGCATTGATATCACCGGCATCGTGGCCCTGGCTTCCGTGGTGACCCTGGCCATTTCTTTGGCCCTGCAGAACAGCCTGACCAACCTGATCGGCGGCTTTACCCTGCTGTACACCAAGCCCTTTGCCTCCGGTGACTACGTGGAGATCGCCGGTCAGAGCGGTACCGTCACCGAGATCGGCATGGCCTACACCAAGCTGATGACCCCCGACAACAAGCTGGCTCAGATCCCCAACTCCAATGTGGTGGCCAGCGAGATCATCAACTATTCCTGCACCGGCACCCGCCGTGTGGATGTGGCGGTTTCCGCCTCCTATGATACCCCTGTGGATCAGGTGCTGGCCGCTCTGAAGGAAGCTGCCGCTGTGGAAGGTGTGCTGGAGGATCCCGCTGTTTTCGCCGCCGTCACCGGTTATGGCGAAAGCTGCATCAATTATGTGGTTCGTGTCTGGTGTCCCTCTGAGATCTACTGGGATGTGTACAACACCACCATCTACAACATCCAGAATACCTTTGCCCGTAACGGCGTGAAGATGTCCTATCCCCACCTGAATGTCCACCTGGATAAATAAAAATTTCTGATTATTTTTCCGAAAGCCGCACATACTACCTTCGGACAGCAGACCGTACATTTGCTGTCAAGTGTGTCGCTGAAAGCGCTTGCGGTGTGACGCGAAAAACGGCAGGAAGTGATCAGCCTGCCATACATAGAAAAGCCGCCGGACTCCCGGCGGCTTTTCTTGCGATAAATTGTTGTTTAGCGGCGCTCTGTAGGGAACGCTGTCCTCAGCGTTCCGACCGCGAAGCGGCACAATTTTGCACCGCAGCATCGCAGAAAAATGCAGAAAATTCGCCCATCGAGGCCGAATTTTCTGACGGAACGCTGAGGACAGCGTTCTATATATGCAGGAGAAAGTGTTACATTTATTGCAAGGCGTATTATGATTTGTGCTTCTGAGGATGTGGGGAACGCAGACCCACAGGCATTACAGGTGGCGGTAGC
>JAZUBW010000123.1:0-48883 GCA_045638785.1 Faecousia sp. | reverse complement strand
TAACCGCAACCTTGTATCAAGATTACGGTTATTTTTTGGCGGAGCAGCAGGGATTCGTTTGCATTTCTGCTCTTAGCAGAAATAATTGTAGCCACCAGTGTTTGCACTGGTGGCAGGAACATGCCGCCGGCATGTTGCATTTACATTATTCGAATCTCCGCCACTCAAAGCAAAAAGAAGAAGATACCCAATGGATTCTTCCTCTTTTTGGTGGCTCGCCAGGGACTCGAACCCTGGACCCACGCCTTAAAAGGGCGTTGCTCTACCAACTGAGCTAGCGAACCGTATAAAATTGGCTGGGATGGCAGGATTCGAACCTACGAATGCCAGAGTCAAAGTCTGGTGCCTTACCGCTTGGCGACATCCCAATGGTTGGCGCCCTGCATTGGACACGCACGATATTATAACACACGAAAACAACTTTTGCAATAGGTATTTTTCGCAAAAGCGGCATTTTTTATCCCCAAAACCGACATTTTTTCGTTTCTGAACCGGATGGTAGGGTGGCTTGCGTGCACGCCGCCATCAGAAATTATGAACAGTCTCGGCCGGCTGGGGGCAGCCGGCCCTACTGATATGTTCAATCATCAAAAAAACAGCAAAGAAACCCAAGTGACCACATTTTCGCCGTAAATAAAGGGCACGCCCAGGGATTCCATGGCCGGGATCACATTGATGCCGTGGCTCTCCACGCAGGGGTGCATTTTCTCCGGGAAGCGGCAGGGTTGGCCGTCGAGATAGGCGCATTTTTCGCAGATGGCGCAAGCCTCGGTGGACAAAATATAGGGCTCCACGCCCTGCTGCCGCAGCATATCTGCCACCTGATTGGTGATTTCCTCGTGGTCGCCACGGGTGGCCAGGGACTCCTCGATGTTGGCGATGTCGGAGACCTCCGTCAGCGTAGCGATCATGAGGCAGTTTTTATTCTGCGCACATTTTGCCTGGCATTCAGCCACAGTACCCACAGCCGGCGGGCAGGCCCAGCTCTGGCCGTACATGGGGCACTCCTGCTGACAGATAAAGCGGACCCGGTCGTTGAAATCCAGCACTGCCGGGTTTAAGAAGCCGTAGCTGTACAGGGGCAGCTCCGCCAGTTGACTTTCCAAAAGCGCATGATCCAGCATTACAATTCCTCCAAAATGGCTTGGCAGCCTTCCAAAATATCCGCCCAGGTGGCGCCGAAATCGCCGGTGTACCAGGGGTCGGCCACATCCCGGGAAATAAGGGGGCGGCATTTTTCCGCGGCTTCGCCAAACAGACGGCGCAGATACCGGGCATTGGAGGCATCCATATAGTATATTTTATCATAACTGTCAAGTTCCGCCCGGGTGATCTGATGGGCGGCGTGGCCATCACAGGAAATGCCATGCTTTTGCAGTTCCCGCCGTGCCGGGGGATAAACGGGGTTGCCGATCTCCTCCCGGCTGACCGCCGCCGAGGCGATGTGAAATTCCTTCTCCCGCCCGGCCTTGGCCACCAAGTCCTTCATCACAAACTCCGCCATGGGACTGCGGCAAATATTGCCATGGCAGACGAACAGAATTTTTACCATAAAACGCCCTCGCTTTGCTCTGTCATTGCGAGCCGGTGCGCACACCGGCGTGGCAATCCCCAAAGTTATGTTGTCATTATAGCACAATTTTCGGCGGGAGTAAACCCCCGCCCTACAGCAACCAATCGTTCAAAATCGTAGGGCGGGGCCTCGGTCCCACCGATTGCCCAGCCCGACGGCAAAAGTTACGCCATTAACATAGAAGCCGAAAAAACGGCTTTTTAGAAGCGGAACAAATACCCGACAGCATAGGCATAAAAATCCGCTACCTCCATCATAGCTGTTTTTGCAGATAAGGGAGGGTATCGGTAATTTATGAGCAAATCTTGATCTCTGTGTAGTATGGGAGTATAATTCAGTTAGACAAACTTGAATTTGACGAAGGGGGCATCTCTATGAAACAGAAATTATATTACGCAATACCTTTTGCGGCTGTTCCTCTTTTACTTCTACTATGCGAAGTGCTTGATAATATGAATTTATTGCAAATGTCTCCTTACATACTCGGAACGGTGCTATTGCTTTTTTCTGTTGCTATGGGTTTCTTTTCTACTACCCATAGAACTTTTGATTATTTACTAACCGCAATTATGCCCTTATCATTGTTTTGCTGTATGTTTGTGGGCGGCTTCTTAGACAAAAGCGATTTAGAAACCCGATTCCATCTATACAAAGCGGTTAATGCTGCATTTCAGCCTATTGCACTGCTACTATACTTACTTATGGCAATTGTAGCATTCTTGGCTTCTTTTAAGCGTTTGCGAAATATTAAGAATCATACTTGAAATCGATAAATTCCAATATGTCGAACAGATCAAAACAGCCGCCTCCATATTGGGGCGGCTACACTATTTCAGCAAATTAAGTCGAGAAAGTCCTTTCGTCTTTCTCTATAATATTAGCATAAGGAGGTGAACAGAAATGGATGCACAAGTCGAAGCGGTTCAAAGAATGCAGGACTACATTGCAGCGCACCTTGATACAAATATTACAATTGCTGACCTTGCGAATGTATCACAGTATTCGACCTGGTACTCATATAGACTTTTTGTGGACTTGCTCCATATGACACCCGCAGTTTATATCAGGCGACTGAGATTATCTAAATCCGCACTCCGATTACGTGATGAAAAAGTAAAGATAATTGATGTCGCATTTGATGCAGGATACGGGAGCGTGGACGGCTATCAGCGCGCATTTTACAAAGAGTTTGGATGCAATCCATATGAGTATTCTGTATGTCCTACTCCAATCTATCTGTTCAAACCTTATGGAATCAAATATGCTCAAAAAAAGGAAAGTGAAGAAATGAGCGAAGTAAAAAGTGTGTTTTTGCAAGTAGTGGAGAAACCTGAAAGAAAAGTCATTATCAAACGGGGTAAAGAAGCAACAGAATATTTCAAATACTGCGAAGAAGTTGGCTGTGATGTATGGGGATTGCTTTGCAGTATGAAAGCAATGAGTGGTGAACCCGTATGCTTATGGCTTCCTAAAAATCACATCAAAGCAGGAACCTCTGAATATGTGCAGGGTGTAGAGGTAGCAATGGATTATTCGGGCGAAATCCCAGAAGGCTTTGATATGATCGAATTGCCCAAATGCAAATACATCATGTTCCAGGGTGAACCTTTTGAAGAGGAAAACTTTGGTGAAGCAATTCAGCAGGTATGGGATGCAATCAAAAAATACAACCCTCAGACCATTGGATATGATTGGGATGACAGCAATCCCCGTATTCAGTTAGAGCCTATTGGAACAAGAGGATATATTGAACTGCATCCAGTAAAAAGCATTTGACAAATCTCAATTTGTCGAACAGATCAAAACAGCCGCCGACCTGATGGCCGGCGGCTGCAGTTATTGATTGGTTTACCAGATGATCACTCGCTTGGAAGGAGCCAGGTACATACCGTCGGTCTTCTTGACACCGTAGGTCTCATACCACTCAGGGAAGTTTCTGGGAGGCATATTGGCACGGAGGTAGCTGGGGCCGTGGACGTCCACCTGCAGCAACAGGGCCTGGTACTCGGGCTTTGCCTTCAGGCACCAAACACGGGCCCAGTTGGCAAAATATTCCTCGAAGGAAACGCCCTCGGAATTAGACATGATATCCAGGGTAACAGCCATACCACCGTTGTCGGCGATGTTCTCGCTGACGGTGAACTTGCCGTTGCAGACGCCCCAGGGCAGCTCGATGCCGTCGAACTGCTTGATCATGGCATTGACCTTCTTGTTGAACTTCCGCTCGTCGGCCTTGGTCCACCAGTTGTTCAGGTTGCCCATCTCGTCGCACTTGGCGCCGTTGGAGTCGAAAGCGTGGGAGATCTCGTGGCCAATGACGGCGCCGATACCGCCCAGGTTCTCGCTTCTGGTCTGATTGATGGAGTAGAAGGGAGGCTGCAGAATGGCAGCGGGGAAGGTGATGTCATTGACGAAGGGATCGTAGCAGGCGTTGACCATGTGGCCGGGCATTGCCCAGTGGGTACGGTCCACTTCCTTGTTCAGCTTGGCCAGATTCTCCTCCATGCGGATGCGGCCCAGGGCACGCACGATGTCGAAGAGGGACTTGCTTTCGTCGAACACCAGCTTGCTGTAGATCTCTTCCACACGGTCGGGGTAAGCCAGCTTCAGACCCATGGTGGACAGCTTCAGGATGGCCTTTTCCTTGGTGGCAGGCTCCAGAATGTCATTGGCAGCGATACGCTTCTGATAGGTGGCAACGATCTGCCGGACGATCTCGGTGATGTCCTTCTTGGCTTCCTCGCCGAAATACTTTTCACCGTAGTACAGGCCGATGGGCTCGCTGTACATGCCGGAGGCCAGCTGGTAAGCGAACTTTTCGGCGGAAGAATTGGCAGCGATGCCGGACAGGGCTCTGCGGAATCCGCCGCCCAGGTCACGCAGTTCTTCGCTCAGCAGGCTGCAGCTGCCCATCAGGGTGGTCACGTAGGCCCAATTCTTGTACATTTCGAAGGTGTCGGCGTTGAAGACTTCCTTGAAATTCTTGAAGTAACGGGGCTCGGCAACGATGATCTCCTCGGGCACAAAGCCGAACATATCCTTCAGCAGCTTCTTCAGGTTCAGAGGCTTGACCATGCCGGCAACACGGCCGGTCTTCATGGGGTTGTACATCTTAACGTACTCGGACCACTCCTCCTGGCTCTTGACGTACTTGGCAACCAGGGCATCGAAGGCCAGCGTATCCTTCAGCAGAGCATCGCACACTTCCTCGCTGTGGCCGGCGATGATCAGAACCTGCTTGGCAAAGCCGGTCCACAGGTTCAGCAGCTGATCTCTCTGCTGCTCACGGCCTTCCTTATAGTAAGAAGCATCGGGCAGAATGACGCTGGGGCCGCTGACCATGACGCAGTGGTGGGTGGTATCCTTCATGTTGGGCTCAACCATCACATTGATGGGGGTAGCGATGTCACGCAGGCCCAGCTCCTTGGCATACAGGTTGAAAGAACGCATGGTGCCCAGCTTCTTAAGGATGGCCAGGTTCTTCAGGGCGGGCTTGATGCCGTGCTTCTTCTTACGCTTGACATCCTTGGCCAGCTTGAACAGGGTGCAGGCTCTTTCCAGGTACTCGTTGGGATAATTGCCTTCCTTGCACATGGCGTTAAATTCGCCGATCATCAGCTTTTCCAGATCGGTGGCCAGGTTTGCAAAACCACCGGCGACGGGCATATCATCCGGAATCACCAGTTCGTCCAGCTTGGCCTGGTTGACATAGGTATACAGATCATCTTGAATTCTAACCTTTTCCATAAAAATCTCCTTTATTAAAAACGGCCATGCGAAAGCCGCCTTCTAAGTTTTTTCGCAGAAAACCTCGCATTTCGGCCATTATAGCACACAAAATAGCAGATTGCAACCGTATTGGGCCGGATTTGCAGGCAGAAATGTGCTTCCTTTTGTGACAAACGCACGGACGGAACGGAAAATTTTTGGTATCCTATTTCAAAAGGAGGTATGACCATGCAACTAACGGAAATTTATGATCTGATCGTCATCGGCGGAGGCCCCGGCGGCTACCTGGCTGCCGAGCGGGCGGCCCACGGCGGACTGAAGACCCTGCTGATCGAAAAGCGGACCCTGGGCGGCGTCTGCCTCAACGAAGGCTGCATTCCCTCGAAAGCCCTGCTCAACTCCGCCAAACATTATGAACACGCCCTGCAGTCTGCCGCCTACGGCGTCACCTGCAGCGATGTAGCCATCGACCAAAAGGCGGTGATCCGCCGCAAGGCCAAGGTGGTCCGCACCCTGGTGGCCGGCGTCCGGGCCAAAATGCGTAACGCCGGCGTCACCGTGGTGCAGGCGGAGGCCCGGATCGAAGGTAAGGAAGGAGATTCCTTCCGGGTGTCTGCCGACGGTGGCACCTATCTGGGCAAAAACCTCATCATCGCCACCGGCTCGTCCAATGTGATCCCGCCCCTGCCCGGCATCCGGGAAAATCTGGGAGATTTTGTGCTGACCAACCGGGAGGTGCTGGATCTGCAGCAAATCCCGGAGCGGTTTGTGGTCATCGGCGGCGGTGTCATCGGCCTGGAAATGGCCTGCTACTACAACGCCGTCGGCGCCAATGTCACCGTCATCGAAATGCAGGACCACATCGCCGGTCCCACGGATCGGGAGATCAGCAGCCTTCTGCAGAAGGAGCTGGCCCAGAAGGGCATCACCTTCCTGCTGAGCCACAAGGTCAAGGCCGTGGAGCCCGGCGCAGTGATCGCAGAAAATGCCGCGGGACAGACCGCCTGTATCGCCGCAGACAAGGTGCTGCTGTCCATCGGCAGACGGGCCAACTGCGACGGTCTGGGCCTGGAGTCCATCGGTGTCCGCTTCGACCGGGGCATCATCACCGATGAAAAGTGCCGCACCAATGTGCCGGGCGTTTACGCCGTGGGCGATGTCAACGGTCACGACATGCTGGCCCACACCGCCTATCGGGAGGCGGAAGTGGCCGTCAGCACCATTCTTGGCAGGGATGATACCATGCGGTATGACGCCAACCCCGCCGTGATCTACACCAATCCGGAGATCGCCGCCGTGGGCAAAACGGAGGAGGCCTGCCGGGCCGCCGGCATCGATTACGAGGTCGCCAAGCTTTCCATGCGCTATTCCGGCCGCTTTGTTGCAGAAAACGAAGGCGCCGACGGCCTGTGCAAGATCCTCATTGACCGGGAAAATCGCACCATTCTGGGTGTGCATCTGATCGGCACCTACTCCGGCGAGATCATTTGGGGCGCTGCCGCCATGATCGAGGCCCATATGCCCGTGGCCGATGCCAAAAAGATCATCTTCCCCCATCCCACCGTCAGCGAGATCATCCGGGAAGTCCTTTGGGAATTCCAGGATCAATAATTTCCCCGGCCCGTTGCGTAATCCCGGAAAATACGATATAATCGCAGCAGCAAAGGAGGTGCGCACATGCAGGAACGGATCGAAACAATAAACTCACCCCTCTTTGACGGCATCGAGCCCGACGAGAGAAAAGCAATGCTGGGCTGCATCGGCTACCACATCGGAAAATACAAAAAAGGCGAGATCGTTGCCTTCGAGGCCGAAAACATCAAGCACATCGGCATCGTAATCACGGGCTGCGTGGACATGATCAAGGAAGACCTTTGGGGAAACAAGACCATGTTGGTGCGAATAGGGAAAAACGAGCTGTTTGGCGAGACCTTTGCCTGCGGCAGCGACAATCTGTCGGTGGTGACCTTCCTGGTGTCCGAGGATGCCCAAATCCTGTTTTTGCCCTTCAACCGGGTGATGCACAGCTGCACCATGGCCTGCCGGTTCCATCACCGGCTCATTGAAAACATGGTGCATATTATCGCCGACAAGAACCGGAATCTGATGCGGAAGGTGGAAGTGGTGTCCAAGCGCACCATCCGGGAGAAGATCCTGGCCTACCTGTCCATCCAGGCCCAAACCCAGAATGCCCGGTATGTTCAGATCCCTTTGGGCAGAGTGGAGCTGGCGGAATATCTGTGCGTTGACCGCAGCGCATTGACCCGGGAGCTGGCGAAAATGAAAGAGGAAGGCCTCATCGACTACGATAAAAACTGCTTCCGCATGCTGTAACATTTCAAAAAAGTCCCGCTTTGTGTGACATAAGTCACATACTGCGGGGCTTTTCTCTTGTATAATAATGCCACAAAGGAGGGATCACGATGTTAGAAGGATGCCAGGGAAAACCCAAGACCCCTACCATTATCGAAAAAGTCTGCCCCAACTGCGGCAATCTCATCGAGCTATTTTCCATAGACACCCAAATGCCCTGCGAGCACTGCGGATTTATCGCCTACAATGACACCCTCAGCTGTGTGCAGTGGTGCGCCTATGCCAAAGAATGCGTGGGCGAGGAAATGTACGCGGCCATGATGGAAATCGCTGCCCGAAACAAAAGAGAGAGGAAGAAAAGCGCATGAAACGAAGAATCATCACCATCGACGAAGAAAAGTGCAACGGCTGCGGGCTTTGCGCCGAGGCATGCCACGAAGGCGCCATCGCCATCATCGATTACAAGGCAAAACTCCTGCGGGAGGACTACTGCGACGGCCTGGGCGATTGCCTGCCGGCCTGTCCCATGAACGCCATTTCCTTTGAGGAGCGGGAGGCCCCGGCCTACAACGAGGCCGCTGTACTGGCCGCAAAGAAGGCAAAGGCGAAAAAACTGCCCTGCGACTGCCCCGGATCCAACTGTCAGAGCGTGCAGGCAGCAGAAAGCAAACTGCAGAATTTCCCGGTGCAGATCAAGCTACTGCCGCCCAATGCCCCCTACTTTGACGGCGCTGACCTACTGATCGCTGCCGACTGCACCGCCTATGCCTACGCCGGCTTCCATGCCGACTTCATGGCCGGCAAGGTGACCATGATCGGCTGCCCCAAGCTGGACGGGGCAAATTATGCGGAAAAACTGACGGAAATTTTCAAGAATAACGATATCCGCTCCGTCACCGTGACCCGGATGACCGTACCCTGCTGCGGCGGCCTGAGCTACGCCGTGGAAACCGCCATCCAAAACAGCGGCAAAAACATCCCGCTGCAGATCGTCACCATCACCCCCGACGGAAAAATCATGACATAATCATTGACCTAAATTGGGATTTATCGCACACCTTACGGTGTGCCGTAGGGAACGCTGTCCTCAGCGTTCTGAAACGATTTAGGGGGTTCGATGCCCCCTAAATCGTTCATAACACGCCAAATACGATGCAAAATGTTGCGCTTCGCGCTCGGAACGCTGAGGAAAGCGTTCCCTACGGGCGTATGTAAATCGGAGCGACAAACGAAAATTTGAAACAACAACCGCAAGGAGGATCCATATGTTTTGCTATCAATGTGAACAAACCGCCAAGTGCAGCGGCTGCGCAGGTGCCATGGGCGTCTGCGGAAAGAAGGAAGACACGGCCCGGCTGCAGGACAAACTGACCGGCGCCCTCATCGGTCTTGCCCGGGCCGCCGACAACAATGAGCATCTGGTGGTGGACTCTACCAATCAGCTGTTCCTGGAGGGCCTGTTTGCCACCCTGACCAACGTGAGCTTTGACAACGAGCGGTTCTACCGCCTGCTGGATTGGACGGAAGTGGAAAAGCGCCGCCTGGTGCACAACTGCTACACTTGCGCCTGCCCCTGCGGCCGCAACGAAGACTATGATATGGCTTCTCTGTGGAACGCCCAGGAGGACAGCCGCAGCCTCCGCAGCCTGATCCTTTTTGGCATCCGTGGCGTTGCGGCCTATGCCTATCATGCCTGGGTGCTGGGCTACAAGGATGACAGCATCTACAAATTCATCCGCAAGGCCCTGTTTGCCGTGGGCCGGGATGACTGGGGACAGGAGCAGCTGCTGCCCATCGTGCTGGAGGTAGGCGAAGTGAACCTCAAGTGCATGGCCCTGTTGGATCGGGCCAACACGGAAACCTACGGTCATCCGGAGCCTACCACCGTGCATCTGACCGTGGAGAAGGGCCCCTTCATCGTGGTCACCGGCCATGATCTGTACGATTTGAAGCTGCTGCTGGAGCAGACCCAGGGTAAGGGTGTGAACATCTACACCCATGGTGAAATGCTTCCTGCCCATGCCTACCCCGAGCTGAAGAAATACCCCCATCTGAAGGGCAATTTCGGCACCGCCTGGCAGAACCAGCAGAAGGAATTTGCCGTCCTGCCCGCACCCATCCTCTTTACCACCAACTGCCTGATGCCGCCGAAAGCGAGCTACGCCGACCGGGTCTTCACCACCGGCGTGGTGGGCTATCCCGATATGCAGCATATCGGCGACAACAAGGATTTCACTCCCCTCATCCGCAAGGCCCTGGAGCTGGGCGGCTTTGACAAGGACACCACCTTCCCCGGCATCAACGGCGGCGAAACCGTCATGACCGGCTTTGCGAGAAATGCGGTTATGGGCGTTGCGGGAACGGTGATCGACGCGGTAAAGAGCGGCGCTATCAAGCATTTCTTCCTGGTGGGTGGCTGCGACGGCGCACGGCCCGGCCGCAACTACTACACCGAGTTTGTCAAGCAGACCCCTGCCGACTCCGTGGTGCTGACCCTGGCCTGCGGCAAGTATCGCTTCAACGACCTGGATTTGGGCACCATCGGCGGCATTCCCCGGCTGCTGGACATCGGCCAGTGCAACGATGCCTACTCTGCCATTCAGATCGCCGTTGCCCTGGCAGAGGCCTTCGGCTGCGGCGTCAATGACCTGCCCCTGAGCATGGTGCTCAGCTGGTACGAGCAGAAGGCGGTCTGCATCCTGCTGACCCTGCTGCATTTGGGCATCAAGAACATCCGCCTGGGCCCCACGCTGCCGGCCTTCGTTTCCCCCAATGTGCTGAATTTCCTGGTGGAAAAGTTCGGCATCGCTCCCATCACCACCCCCGAGGAGGACCTGAAGACCTTCCTGGGCTGATCTCAAAAAAGAAAAGCCAGCCGCCCACAGTGTGGACGGCTGGTTTCATTTGCTCTTAAACATTGAAGCGATCGTAGGCTTCATTGCAATCCAGGCACAGCTTTTTGCCGCCGGCCAGGCGGATCCAGTTGGCGCCGGTCTCCTCGCCACAGCAGTCGCAGACGAAGGAATCGAACAGCTTTGCCTTTTCCGGCAGGGCAATGGTGGCCTTTCTTACCTCGAACATCTCCTCCGGCAGGCAGCTTTGGAAATAGGCGAAGGAATTTTCCCGGGTAATGCCCTCCGGCCGGGGCTTCAGCACCAGGCGGACGCTTTCACCGGTTTTTCGGTTGTAGAAAGAGTAGGCGGATTTGCCCCGCATATGGAACAGCAGATTTCCCTTGCCGATGCTGCAGCCCAGCATCACCTGAATGGCATCGATGCCGCAGGCATCATTTTCGGCGATGCAGACCACCTGCTCATCGGCGGAAAATTCCAGCTTCAGCAGCTGGATCGCATAGAGGCTGGCCTTGTAACCGATGGTCAGGCCGCCGCACTCATGGCCGTGAAAGGCCACGCAATCTTGCCAAGTTTTCATAGTTCCTCCTTATTCATCCACCAGCACCATGTGCCGGCCTTCGATCTCCACAATTTTGGCATCCACGCCGTAGACCTCCCGCAGGGCGATGCTGTCCAGGATGCTGCGGTCGCCATGGCGGTAGACCTGGCCGTTTTTCATCAGCAGAAAGCGGTCGCAGAATCGCAGGGCCAAATTCAGATCGTGGATGACCACCACGGCGATCATATTGTCCTTATGGCAAATATCCCGCACCAGGCGTAGAACCTGGTACTGATTCTGCACATCCAGGGCGCTGGTGGGCTCATCCAGCAGCAGGACCTTGGGCTGCTGTGCCAGTGCTCTGGCCAGCATCACCTTCTGCTTTTCGCCGCCGGACAGGGTGTTGAGGAAGCGGCCCCGCATGTCCTCCACCTCCAGCCGGTGCATGGCATCGTGGACGATGGCGTGGTCGGCATCCGTAAAGCCCCATTTCATATAGGGGCGGCGACCCAGCATCACCACATCGTGGACCGTCATTTGGGTATTGGGTACGCTTTGGGACACGAATGCCACCTTTTTGGCCACTTCCCGGGTGGAGAGGGCCAGCAGGTTCTCGCCGTCCAGCAGCACCTGGCCGGCATCCGGCCTCAAAATGTGGTTCAGGCACTTCAGGAGCGTACTTTTGCCTACGCCGTTATTGCCCAAAATAGCCAGGAATTTTCCGGGCTCTACAGCAAAGGACACATCCCGGATCACATCGGGGCTGCCCTTGTAGCGATAACCTAAATTTTTGATCTCCATCATTGCCGCTTTCCTCCTTTGAACAGAAGGTAAAGAAACAGCGGGCCGCCCAGGAAGGAAGTGATGGCGCCGATGGGCAAGATCACCGGGCTGATGACGGTGCGGGCAAAGAGGTCACCCAGCAGAAGCAAGGTGGCACCGCCCAAAATAGAGCCGGGGATCAGATAGACATGGTTATTGCCCACCACCATCCGCACGATGTGGGGGGCTACCAGGCCGATGAAGCTGATGAGGCCCACCTGGGCCACCACCACAGAGCTGCACAAGCAGCACAGCACCATGTTAATGAGCGTCAGCCGCTTTACATTGATACCCAGACTGATGGCGGTTTCCTCACCGCCCAGCAGCGCGTTATAATCCCACCGATGCAGGATGCAGTAGACACACACAATGCCCACCACGGCCGCCATTCCGCCCAAATCCTTCCAGGAGGTAGTGCCCAGGTCGCCAAAGGTCCAGAAAACCAGGGTGGAAAGCTCCACCTCGTCGGCAAAATACTGAATGAGGGTTGTTGCGCCGGTGAACATGGAGCTGATGGCCACACCGGCCAGCACGATGCCCTCCGGGGAGACCTGGCGGAATTTGGACAGGCCCAAAATCACCAGGGCCACGGCCATGGAACCGGCGAAGGCGCACAGGGGAATGCCCAGGCCGCCGGTGCTGTTGAGCCCCAGAACCACAATGGCAAAGGCCGCACCGAAGGTGGCACCCTGGGACACGCCCAGGGTAGAGGCCGATGCCAGGGGATTGCGCAGCACTGCCTGCAGCACGCAGCCGGCCAGGCCCAAACCGCCGCCGGCCAAAATGGCGGTGAGGATCCGGGGCAGGCGGTTATTACGCACCACGATATTGATCTTCCGATCCGCCGACAGGCCGAAAATTCCCTTGATCAGCTCGGACACCGGGGTATCATAGGAGCCGGAGCGAAGGCTCAGCAGGGCCGTCACCAGCAGGGCAATGCCCAAAAACACCAGGAAAAGGATGCTTTTGACCGCATTTTTTCGGTAGAGCTTGTCGATACTCTCATGCTCCCAGCTTGATCGGGCAGAATGCATAGCCGGCCTCCTTCAGGTCTTCATAGGGGTTGACGCCCAGCAGCATCTCAAAAATTTCTCCTGCCTTTGCAACGGGGTCAATGTCCGCAAACTGCGCAGGATACATGACACAGGCGGCATAGTAGGCATCCGCCAGGGCCGTTTCCAGATTGGAGGCGCTGGAGCGGAAGGAGATCTGGGAATAGACCCGGCCTTCCTGCACAGCGGTCAGCGATTCATAGAAAGCGGGATTTTTAGCATAGTCCTCGTTAATGAGGCTCAGTCCGTTAAAATCGATGAAGATGATATCCGGATCCCAGGCCAGCACCTGCTCCAGGTCGATGTTGAAGGCGCCGGTCTGACCGGTGGTATCGGCCAGGTTCTTGGCATGGATCAGGGCAAAGGGGCCGTAGAAGGCTTCCGTGCCTTCAAAACCGTGGTGGCCCTTGAAGGACACGCCGCCTACGTAAACAGAGGGTCTTTCGCTGTCGGGAATGTCCCTGGTGCGGTCATCCAGGTCCTTTTGCAGGCCCTTGAGATAATCGGTCAGCTCGGTGGCCCGGCTCTCTTTGCCGTAAAGCAGGCCCAGAATGCGGATGGTATCAAAGCAGTCCTGATCCAGGGTGGTATCGCTGCCGGGAACCACCACCACAGGGGTTCCGGTTTTTTCCTGCAGCTCGTCGGCATCCACGGAGGCGGACTTGCTCATGACGATCACATCCGGAGCCAGGTTGATGATCTCCTCCACGAAGGGCTGGCCGTTGGTGCCGATCACCGGCAGATCCTTGAACTTGTCGAAATTGACATAGTTATACAGCCGGGACATGCCGGGCTTTACCTCGTAATCCTCCACGCCCACCACCAGGTCGGCAGCGCCCATGTAGCAGCTGTAGCGCAGGGCACCCACGCCCACGCAGACGATGGATTTCACCGTTTCGGGCACCTGCACCTGGCGGCCTGCGCCATCGGTAATGGTGCGGGTTTTGCCGCTGTCGTTATTGGCGTTGCCGCAGCCGGCAAACAGGCCGATGCCCAGCAGGATGGACAGGAAAAAGGCAATCGTTCTTTTCATAGGGGTCTCCTTTTCTTTTTTTCCCAATTATACCAAAGCCCCCCACGCCGTACAAGCCGGGTGGGGGGATATAATTTCGCCCAAAAGCATAACACAGCCGCCTATAGGCGGCTGCGTTATTTTTCCAAAACACCGTAGTATTTCATCAGTTCCACCCGCTCTGTGCCGATTTTCAGCGCCTCGGCAGCGCTGCTGCCACGGCTGTTCCGGGTCTCCTTGCCATAGTGCAGCAAGCGGCTGCACCAGGCCACCGGCAGCAGATAGGGATGCTTTTTCAGGTACGGATACCGGCCCTCCAGCTTTCCGGCCGGGGGAAATACCGATGCTGCCAGGGCACTTTTGGCCTTCTTACCGCTTTTTTGTGATGCAACGGCATCCAGGGTGATGTTGCTGCTGTGCTTGCGGCTCATGCTGGCGTCGCCATACAGGCCGCCGGTCAGCAGATCCTCCAGCATAGGCAGCCCGTCCACCGCCATTTCCCGCCAAGCCGCGGGATAGGCCGCCTGCTTCGGGTCGAAGCCCAGATAGTTTTGGCCGATCCGGAAAATGGCTGCGGCAAATTTCTCTGCCCGGATGGCGCTGCACTGGGCCTGCATCCGCTGCCAATCTACTTCCTTGCCATATCGGTTGGCATACAGCACCATGTCGCAGACCTGGCGGATACCAAAGCCGCTGTGCATGAAATGCTTGAAAGCATGGCAGATAAGATAAAACAGATGGTCCGTATGCTCCAGGGTATAGACGGTGTGTCCCCGAACTTCTACCGCAATGGCCCGGTCTGCGGCCTGGTCAAAAAAGCCGTTGAACTCGCCATAGGCATCGGACTGGGGCGGAAACAGGGATTTGTGCAGCTCGATATACAGGGGGCTGCCCTCCTTGCGGTAGGGCACCTCATAGCTGTCCGCCGGCAGCTGGGTGGTCATGCCGAAATCCGTCAGCACCCGGTGGCAGATATGGAATTGCTCCGCCGGGATCAGCACGTCCTCATCGCTGGACGGACGGTGATCCGGCTGGGGATAGAGGTTGCGGCACAGAAGGCCCTTGACCACCAGGGGCTTGACCCCGGCAGCCTGCAACCGATCGTTCAGTTCCAGAAACTGCTCGGTTCGCAGGGTTTGGGCGACGACCTGCTGACGCACCTTCTGCTTCACCGCAGACAGTAATGCCTGCTGCTCCGCCAGGGCTGGCAGGGTATACACCGCATCAAAAAACAGCGGCAGCACATTGTGGATGCTCGCCATGCGGAACAGGGCATGCCATTCGTCCGCCGGGATTTCCCGGTAAATAACCGGCCGCTGGCCTTTCAGCGCCGCCCGCAGAATTGCCAGGAAAATCTCAATCGTTGCATTCATCGTCTACTCCAATTTTTGCTTCATCCCTGGAAGCCGGGCCAATTTTGATCCTTATCGCTGAGGCGCAGGGGCGTGCCATCGGAAAGGGCATAGCCCTCTGCCGAAGCGCTTCCGGCGTATTCGCCCACCACCTCGGGCCAACGAACACCAATCGCAGGGTCGTTCCAAGCCAAACCGCCTTCGTCTTTGGCATGGTAAAAATCATCACACTTATAGCAGAATTCTGCCACATCACTCAGAACCAGAAATCCGTGGGCGAATCCTCTTGGAACCAGGAACTGCTTTTTGTTCTCCTCGGTCAGCAGCACGCCGTACCACTTTCCGTAGGTAGCAGAGCCGGGCCGCAGATCCACAGCCACATCGAACACACTGCCGCGGATCACCCGTACCAGCTTGGTCTGGGGGTAATTTTTCTGAAAATGCAGGCCACGGAGTACGCCCTTGACGGACATGCTCTGATTATCCTGGACGAAATTGATGAAAATCCCGTCTTCCTCCATGTCCCGCTGGCTGTAGGTCTCCATGAAATAGCCCCGGTTGTCACCGTGAACAGTTGGCGTGATGACGCACAGGCCCTCAATGCCACCCACATTCTTTTCTACACTGATCTGTCCCATGGTTTACTCCTCGATTTCTTTCAAGTACCGGGCCAGGGCATCCTGCCAATGGGGCAGGGGCTCGAAACCGGATTCTGTCAGCTTAGACTTATCCAGCCGGCTGTTGAAGGGCCGGGCCGCCCTGCTCAGGCCGTATTCTGCCGTAGTCACCGCCTGGACGCGGGTGCTTGCTCCAGCCTGGCGGAAGATTTCACAAGCAAAGTCATACCAGCTGATGTAGCCGCCCTCGTTGGTGGCGTGGTAATAGCCGTACTTGTCGGTTTCGATCATGTCTACCAGCAGCCGTGCCAGGTCGAAGGTATAGGTAGGCGTGCCGATCTGATCGCAGACCACCCGCAGGGAAGCGTACTTTTGGCTCAGCGCCAGCATGGTTTTGACAAAATTCTTGCCGTTCTTGCCGAAGACCCAGGCGATACGGACGATAAAGTACCGCTCCAGCGCTTCAGCCACCGCCAGTTCGCCTTCCAGCTTGGTTTGGCCGTAGACATTCAGCGGCTGATAGTTCTTCTGATCCGGCTGCCAGGGTGTGTCTCCCTGGCCGTCAAAGACATAGTCAGTAGAGATGTACATCATTTTGCAGCCAAGCTCTTTGCAGGCAGCGGCCAAATTGGCGGTGCCGCCCACATTGATGGCACGGACCAGTTCCACCTGGTCCTCTGCCGCATCCACCGCCGTCCAGGCGGCACAATGGATCAGTGCATCGGGCCGCACCTGCCGGATCGCAGCGGCGGCTGCAGCAGAATCCGTAATATCCAGGGTCAGATCGCAATCGCCTTGCACATCGGTTCCGATGGCTTCATGACCCCGTTTTTTCAGTTCATTCATCACATCGTGGCCCAGCTGGCCACCGACGCCGGTTACCAAAACTTTCATTGTATCACCGATTTCCGTACATTTTCTCGTAGTAATGCTGATATTCGCCGGAAAGGATAGTCTGCCACCATTCCCGATTCTCCAAGTACCAGCGGATGGTCTTCTGAATACCGTCGGCGAATTTGGTCTCCGGCAGCCAGCCAAGCTCATTGTGAATCTTGGTGGGATCAATGGCGTAGCGCAGATCATGGCCCTTCCGGTCGGTCACATAGGTGATGAGGCTTTCGGGCTTGCCCAGCTCCTTGCAAATCAGCTTCACAATGTCGATGTTGCGCATCTCATTGTGGCCGCCGATGTTGTAGACCTCGCCCACACGGCCCTTATGGATGATCAGATCAATGGCCTTGCAATGGTCCTCCACATACAGCCAATCCCGGACATTCTCGCCCTTGCCGTACACCGGCAGAGGCTTGTCATTCAAGGCATTGGCAATCATCAGGGGGATCAGCTTCTCCGGGAAATGATAGGGGCCGTAGTTGTTGGAGCAGCGGGAGATGGTCGCCGGCAGGCCGAAGGTGCGGTGGTAAGCCTGCACCATCAAATCGGCAGAGGCCTTGGCTGCGGAATAGGGAGAACTGGTATGGATGGGTGTCTCCTCGGTGAACATCAGATCCGGCCGGTCCAGGGGCAGGTCACCATAAACCTCATCCGTAGAAACCTGGTGATAGCGGCCGATGCCGTACTTGCGGCAGGCATCCATCAGCACCTGGGTGCCCAGGATGTTGGTCTGCAGGAAAATTTCAGGATTCTCAATAGAGCGATCCACATGACTTTCCGCAGCGAAATTTACCACCATGTCCGGCTTTTCTTCCTCGAAAAGCTTGTACACACCCTCCCGGTCGCAGATATCCAGCTTCACAAAGCGGAAGTTGGGATGCTCCATGACAGAGGCCAGAGTGCTGAGGTTGCCGGCGTAGGTCAGCTTGTCCAGGCACACGATCCGGTAGTCCGGATATTTGCCCAGCATATGGAATATAAAATTACTACCGATAAATCCGGCACCGCCGGTAACGATGATGGTCATAGTTATCACCTGTCAATATACTTGCCGTCCAGCACATCCTTCAGGTACTGGCCGTACTGATTTTTCTTCATCACTTCATAAACCGCCAGGACATCTTCCTTGGTGATCCAGCCGTTTAAGTAGCCGATCTCCTCCAGGCAGGCGATCTTGCGGTGCTGATGGGTCTCCACGGTCTTGACGAAATTGGTGGCATCCACCAGGCTTTCGTGGGTGCCGGTGTCCAGCCAGGTAAAGCCCTGGCCCAGCAGTTCCACATTCAGCTCACCCTGGTCCAAATAGATCCGGTTCAGGTCCGTGATCTCCAGTTCATTCCGCTTAGAGGGCTTCAGACCCTTGGCGTATTCCACCACGCGGTTATCGTAAAAATACAGGCCCGTGACGCAGTAGTTGCTCTTGGGCTGCAGGGGCTTCTCCTCGATGGAGATTGCCCGGCCTTCCTTGTCGAATTCCACAATGCCGAAGCGTTCGGGATCGTCCACATAGTAACCAAAAATGGTGGCACCCTTACCGCTTTCTGCCTTGGCAACAGCGGCTTTCAGACGCTTGGTCAGGCCCTGGCCTGCGAAGATATTGTCGCCCAACACCATGGCTGCGCAGTCATCGCCAATGAATTCCTCGCCAATGATAAACGCCTGGGCCAGGCCATCGGGGCTGGGCTGCTCGGCATAGGAAAGATGGATGCCGAAGCGGCTGCCATCTCCCAGCAGAGCCTCGAATCGGGGCAGATCCTGAGGCGTAGAAATGATCAGAATATCCCGGATGCCGGCATTCATCAGTACCGACAGGGGATAGTAGATCATGGGCTTGCCATAAATGGGCAGCAGCTGCTTGGATGTAACCATGGTCAGCGGATAAAGCCGCGTGCCGGATCCACGGGCCAGAACGATACCTTTCATGTCGCTTCTCCTCTCTTTTACGAAGCTGCAGATCAATCGAAATAAGCAGCTTGCTCCATTTGGATGGGATTCGGTTCTGCCATAACGGCAGGTTTTTTCATATAAAATGCCCGCAGATATACCAGTTTTTGCTTCAACGACAGCTTCGACCGCAGCAATCTGCCAAAATGACCGTTGATCCAGGCCCTCAACCGCTGCTGCGCCACCGGCATATCCTTGCTGTGATGCCAGTAGCGGGCCAGGGTATCCAGCGTAAACACAAAATAGGCCTCGTCCAACTGGGGCATTTTCGCAGACACATTGGCGTATCGGGTCACATTGTATTCGATCCGATCCAGCATGACTTTTTGCTGCACGGACGCAAGATCCTGCATAGCACTGGAAGCACGCAGGCGATAACGGTAAAGGCACAGGTCGGTCTGCGCCACTTTTTTGCAGTTCATGCACACCTGATAGGTAAAATACTCATCGTCCACCCGGTGTCCTTCCGCCATACGGATATCTCCAACGGCTTCTTTTTTAAAGATCTTGTTCCACAGCAGCGAGCAACTCCAATCCCGCAGAAAACGGAGCATATACCCTTCACAGCTGTAGCTGCCGGGATCAGTTTCGGTAGCACACGGAGTTTCCTCCGCCTTGCTCCAAAAAAAGAATCCACAAACGGAAGCATCCGCATTCTGATTTTCCAGAGCCTGCACCAAGGTCTGCACATATTCCGGCAGCACCACATCATCGCTGTCCACAAAGCAAATATATTCTCCGGTTGCGGCATCCAGGCCAGCATTTCTTGCGCTGGCTGCACCGCCGTTGACCTTGTGGATCACCCGAATGCGGGAATCCTGGGTAGCCCAACAGTCGCAGATCTGGCCAGAGTTGTCTTTAGACCCATCATCGATCAACAGGATCTCCAAATCCCGGTAACTTTGGCCAACCAAAGAGCGAACACACTCATCCAAGTAGGCAGCCACATTGTATACCGGAACGATGATGCTGACTAATTTATCCATGTCGCATCCTCCGCAATCCATCCTTTACCGATCGAGGCAGCAGTTTCGAGGCCATGACCCGGAACTTGGTGTCCAAATTGACGATCCGCCATGCCAGCTTCCTTCGATTTTTCCGTTTCTCTTTTTGCAACTGCCGCTGTGTGAAGGGAAATACCCACCCTCTCTGCTGAGAATAGCGCTGCGCATCCTCACCCAGATGCAGCAGGAACGGGCCTGCACCAATATTCTTCGGGTACCCCTTGAAGGGCTCATACCATGCATCCAGCAGCGTCACATCGCAAGGCCGCATCAAAAGGTACAGCTCCACATTTAAGTGTTCCAGACTGGTTTTGTGCATGATCGTCAGCTTCAGCTGCGGATTGCCGGAAAAAGCCAGGCTCATGGGGATGGAGCCGTCCAGGCAAGCAATCTCCCGGGCATGATTCCACAGGTAGATCTGATCGCGTACTGATAGCTTTTCGGGCGCAACAGAAGTGAAGCCGTTGGCTTCCAGCCACTTGGCAATATTGTTTTCACCAAACTCCGAATGTTGGGCTTTGCCGAAAGACATACGGGAAAAGTAAACCTTTTCCAAGCCCTGCAGCCGCTCCGGGGCATAACCTTCTTCTGCTACCCGGGCGATCATGGCATCAAAAATAGCCTTGTACTCTTCTGAGTACCATTCGCAGGACTTGCAGGAAAACTCCGGTACGATCACATTACGGAACTGGGTGGGCTTCGTTACATGGATCATATCCTCAGGATCGATGCCCAACAACCGGAAAATTTCCAGGAAATTTCCTTTCGGCTCTTCCTCGCCGATGTAGGCGAGTTTTAGATGCTGATTTTCCGCATGGCCCTTGGCATAGTACCAAAGTCTGCCCATCAGATCCACCAGGAAATGACCCCAATGGGCAAAATACAGGCCAAAATAAACGACATCACAGTCCATTTGCTCTGTTTCGTCCCATTCGTAGATACCGCCGTGGGTAGCCCAGCCGCCATCATAGGCAGAAAGCGCAACAAACTGTTTTTCAGCGTCACTCACACCGCCGAGACCCCACATAGGGCCGTTTTCAACCTCTTTCCGGGGCAAAATGATGCCGTCCGGCACCGTCACGACCTCCATGGGCCGCTGCATACGGTACATGTTGTGACTATTTTCAAATCCATGGACCATGGTGATCGCTCCTTTCTTTATCGTCTCAGCAATCGGCTGATTTTTTCCTTACAAAACAGCAGGAAATTTTTCCTCCAGAGCCGCTTTCCTTCTTTTTCATCCAGCGCCAGGATCAGTTTGCGGCGCTGGTGCAGGGGCATGCCCATATTGTGCATGATCAAATAGGCGTAGAGGCCCTTTTGATGCGCTCTTTCCCGGGCAATTTTTTCTTCGATTACATTACCCGGCAGGTCCATCAGCCGATACATGCTCTCCAGGTTCCGGATGGCCTCGTCCATTTTTTCCGTACCCATCCGGTACATCAGCGAACCCGGCTGATCCCGCATATAGTGATACAGGGGTCTGGCCAGCAATGCCGTTTTCTGCGGTCTTGCTGCTGCAAGATAATCCAGGACAAAGCGCATATCCTCACCGATGCTGATGCTTTCGTCAAAACGAACGCCTGCCTTCTCGATCACATCCCGGGAAAACACCTTGTTCCACAGCTGCTGAAGCAGGCATTGGCCGTGGATCTCCTCCAATCGGGGTAACAGCTCCACAGTTTCTCCTGCAGAAAAACCGTAGATATCCGTTCTGCCGTTGGCCACTTCATCATGATTGACATAGCCGCAAATGGCAAAATCCGCCTCTTGCAGCGCCTTCCGGAAGCTTTCGGCATAATCCGGCTCCACATAGTCATCGCAGTCACAGAACAGGATGTAGGGCGTATCCGCGTAGCGCAGACCCAGATTCCGGGCCTTGGACACACCGCCAACTGCGTCGCCGTCCAGCGCCGTCACATTGGGAAATTCAGCCGCCAACGTATGGCAGAGTTGACGGCTCTGATCCTTGGAACCGTTTTCAATCAGAAGAATGCGGCTGACCTGGGGCACCAGGCTTTCCACGCATCGCCGCAATGTTTTTTCTCCGTTGTGCACCGGCACGATGACGCTGAACACAGCCCTCACTCCTCTCCTGAGACCCACTGCAGCAGCCAACCATAGAGGGTCAGTTCTCCCTCCGGAGTCTGTTTCTGCAGATCCATCTTATAAGTCAATTTGTGCATCACATTCCGCTTCGTCAGCTTTTCCAAAAGCTCCGACGAATACGGCTTGTTCAGCACTTGATACATTTCAAAAATATCTTCGTTGTTATCCGGTACGGCATCAATGGTCTTGTGGATAGCCTCCACACCCTTGAAGCCGGACCAAAGCATGTAGTCGATCAGCACATAGTCGATGATGGTGTCGTACTTTTCCCACCACAGGCTGAAAGCATCGCTCATAAAACGGAATACCGGGCTGCCCTTGGGGCCAGCCATGGAGAAGCCGCACCAGTTGCCCCGGCAAGCCTCCCGCCGGGTGTAGGCAGCATTGCCCACCATCCGCTGGCAGTAGAAATTGCCGCTGAAATACTCTTCCGGAATATCGCCGGAGAAAAACACGGTAGCATCCAGCCAGTAACCGCCGTACTTTTCCAGCAGTGCAAAACGCAGCACATCGGACATGGTGGTCATGGTGATGACCTTTTTCTCGAATTTCTCGATGATATGCGCAGGGATATCCACATACTCCCGGTAATTATCCAGGGTAATCAGGTGAAGCTCCGCTTTATCCGCAGGGATGACCTGCTTGAGCCGGGCATGGCACATTTTCACCAATTCCGGCATCTGCGCCTCACCCTGCCACCAGCAGCACCAAATGGGGGTCTTGCCGTCCATGGGCTGGGGCTTGACTTCCGGCTGTGCCTGGTGCTGTTGGATCAGCGGCTGCAACACACCGTCGACATAATTTTCAATTGTATGTATGTACCGGGGCGTCTTCCCAGGCGGGATCAACCCATCCCAAAAGGTCTCCAACGCCACCTTGGCGCCAAAAACGCGCCAGCGCATAGGGAGGACCTTTCCTTCCCGGACAATCCGCTCCCATAAATGGTACGCGCGCTGAAACAATCGCTTCACCATATTGCTGCCACCTATCTTAGTACTTGATCCAACTTTTCAAAATGTCCCTGGGCCTCAGCGACAGGGGCAACGATGGTTGCCATCTCCGCAGTTGTCCAGGTTGCATCATCCCGAAGGTCGTACACCGTTCCGGTAAAACCCAGGTCCTCCAGCACATATTTGGTCTTATCGCTGTAGACAATGGGCAGCACAGGCCGACCGGCGGCCATAGCCAGGATCGTAGCATGGAAACGGGTGCCGATCACGCCACCGGATGCGGCGATGGCGCTGGTCAGTTCGTCTGCGTTGGTACCGTCGTAGCACAGCACACGCACCCGGGGATCGTTCTCGCAGCCCATGGCGGAAAGGATCTTGCGGATACCTTCCTCGTCGCCTTCTTCCTTGCAGAAGGAGGCCAGCACGATCTCCTTGCCATCGTTCAACAGCCGCTGAAGCAGCCCGGCCATATTGGCCACATATCGGCCATCATGGGCAATCAAATTGTGGCTTTCATCCCGACCGGCGCAGTTGATCACAGATACAAAAATCTGATTTGGTTTCACCGCTACCTTGGGCATGGGATAGCCAAACAAAATATCCGGTGCCTGCCGCACCACCCCGGGGAAGAGGCTGGCGGAATACTTGTCCCTGAAACAGACATCCCGGCAATCTCTGAAAATTTCTTCCATCTTCCGGCGGTAGGCTTCGGTGTGGTAGGGGCCGAAGTTGGCACCCAGCACATAAAAGGGGCGGTTCTTCGCCTCATATTCCCACCAGGTGCAGATCTGCTCCCAATTGGGGTACTCCATGAAGATGGAGCCGCCGATGTACACCACAGCGTCGCAGCGGTTTTCCAGCCAGCTGCGGTAACGGGCCACCAGGGAGGGACGGATCTTCCGCAGAAGCCGAACCACCCGGGAGTCCGGGTCGATGCGCTTTAAGTTGGGAATGCTCCCATAGACTGCCTCGTTCTCCGCCCCGGACCAGATATACAGTTGTGCCTTGGGGTATCTGCCTGCGATGTATTCCACAAACAGGTCATCCCCCAAATTCCGCCGGTCATAGGCGTAAAGAAAGATTTTTTTCATAGCTTTACCCTTTTCCTGCAAGCTTTGCCCGGATCCTTCCAAAAAACCATGTCAGCTTTGCTCTGACGGCATTCACAGCGTCCTTCAGCCGGTAAAAGTGCAGCAACCACTGTTTTTCATAAAGCAACCGCTGGCCCAGGCTTCCTGTCATTCCCTTTTCCTGCTCATCAACCACCCTGGCATCAGCCAAATACTGGGCCTTTTTCGTATTTTGGTTGCCCCAATGCACGATGCAACAGCGCTCCACTTTCCCATCTTTGGGATTTTCAAAGGATACCTTTTTCGTAAAATAATTTGATTGGATTTTTCTTGCAAAGGGAACGAAACAATAGTATTCCGGTGCTCGGTCAATCGGTTTCAAATCCAGCACCGCCATGGCCAGTGCGAACACCGGCTCATCGGCCAGCTTGTCGTTAAAGCCTCTGTATTGCACGGCGCCATAGTTTTGTACAATTTTCTGGCACAGCTCTGCCATTTTCTCCAGGGCCGCACCTTTACGGATGAAATAGCAGATGCCGTGCAGATGGGTAATGAAGCGGATGGGGTATACCTGCGCCGCTTCCGATGTAAACCAGCCCTCCCGGGAATCCATGGGCAAGGCCTTTCCGAAGCAAGAAAAATCATCCGCGTTGGCAAACAACCCCCAGAAGAAATTAATGTCCTGATATACTAAGCAATCTGCGTCAATGAAGATATTTTCTTCATAGGGGCAGCAATCCAGCAGTCGCAGTTTGTCCATCCAGCTGTTTGCAGGATCTTTCAGAAGCACCACATCATCAAACTCTGCGGTATAGCTATTTTCCCTGTCTGCAATCACTGCAAACCGTACAGGCGCTTTACAGGTCTGCCGGTAGGAACGCAACAGCGTTCTCGCCATTCGATAGTATCTTTCATCGCCTGTTGCGATGGTCACAAATCCTCTTGACATAGTACACCCCTTGTTTCATACAGCGAGGTTAGCCACCTCGCATTTTTACGGAAAGAAAAAATAATCCGCCAATTAGTTTTGGCATGCAGCAAAACAACCCAATACCAAATTTTCTTGTGTGACCACATATAGAATTGTGTGAGGATACCGCCGCGCAATTGCCTGCACAAACAGATCATCCTCCAAATTCTGCCTGTCGTAGGCATAACGGAAGACTTTTTTCATTTTATGATCCTCAATTTCCGCAATGCTGCCCGTATGTGCCAATATAACCACATACTTCGAGGAAATACCCGGGTCAGCGTCCAACCGTCTAAATCATCACTGGGTTTCAAGCGGGCAACATACCGAACAAGTAATATCCGCCATTTCTGTTTCATCAGCCGGTGGAAATTTTGATCCGCTTCAGGGTTTTGCTCGAACCAATCAAGTTTGTCCTTGAGTTTTAGCATATACTTGCATATTTGAGCTCTTGATGCACGATCATATCCTATATTGTGCAAGTATTCTATCTGCTCTTCAATAGCAACAAATCCATCAACTCTAAAACGTGTCATGCCCGATTTGGTTATGCTGCCCGGATTTGTATAGTAAGCATACAACGGTGCAGCGATTACAACCACAGAATCAAAGGCAAAAAGGATCTTATATGTGGTGAACTCATCCTCGTGGAGCTTGCCCAAAGGGTAGCGAATTGTCTGGAAGCACAGCTTGCGGTACAGTTTGCCGCAAGCAATGGTCGCATTGACATTGTGTTTTACAAAGAATTCTTCGGTATTCCAAAGTACAGGGGCTAGCAAGTTGGGATCAATTTCCGGTTCTGCGCCGTCGGTCTGAGCATAGCTGCAAATACTAACGGAAACATTATTCTCTACAGCTGCTGCCAGCAGGCGCTGCAAATATTCCGGATGCACCCAGTCATCGCTGTCGATAAAGGTGAGCCACTGACTGTCTGAATTTGCGAAAGCCCAGTCGATGCCGGCATTGCGGGCAGCGGAAAGACCGCCGTTTTCCTGATGGATCACAACAACCCGGCTGTCCTTTGCAGCATATTCATCGCAGATGGCGCCGCAGTTGTCGGGGCTGCCGTCATCCACCAGGATCAGCTCGAAATCAGTAAAGGTCTGCCCCAAAATGCTGTCCACGCAGCGGTGTATGTACTTTTCAACCTTATAAACAGGCACAATTACGCTAATGGCAGGCATCGCTTACCTCCAAATGTCTTTAATGTCCTCTGCAAGCTGCTCGTAATAATGTGTCAAATGGGCGTTGTCATAAGAATGCGGGCCGGCAGGAATCATCTGATATTGCACAGCAATATCCTCCAGGCCGTCCGCAAAACGAATATAGTCCAGATGCTTGATCCATTCATAGCAGCCCCGAACTTTGGGGCTTTTACTATTGAGGACAATGCATGGCGTTCCAGTAATCGCACAGAAGATCATACCGTGCAAGCGATCCGTTATCACCAGCTCTGCACTCCGGAATTCTTGATATTTCTTCTCCAAAGCGGCTTCGCGGTCGGCGGGTAAAATCGTACCCTTCTCGATCATATCGGTGTTATAAACCGATTCACCAAACAGTGCTTTGGCTTGGTTGCGGATCATATCATCTTGCTGCTGGGTTCTGGTTTTTTCGCAATCGCCCCGCAAGCACAACAAACAGCCCTTTCTTTCGCTTGCACCCTCATCCTTTTTCAAGGATAGCACCAGATCGGGAGCAAGCCGCGCATCCCGGTAAATGGGCTTCATAAATTCATAGGACGTCCTCTCCCGGGCATAGATGGTTAAATGCTTATGGCGATTGTAAATTTGGATAGACTTGCGAAGTTCTTCCTGCCCCCATTCATTTTCTTCGTAGAAAATTGTATTGGGGAGAATCAGAATATTGGATTTGGGGTTCTTCTGAATGATTTCGCGATGAAGACCCTCAACACCCATCCATAATGTTCCCAAATTGCCACCGCCATTAATAAGAATTGGAAACCCATTCATAACACTTAGATGCTTGGCCCACTTCATCTCTTCCAGCTTACGGCCGGTAATTTCAATATAGTCAATCCCAAGTTCTTTCAAAATATTCGTTTCCGCTTGGGCAATTGCATGGTCGCCCAAATTCCCGTGTTCCGGCGTCAGCACCAAAAAGACCGCCTTGGGATTCTTTTTAAAATAATCCCGGTATTCTTTGCGAAGCTCACACTTAATTTTATAATCATGGAGCATTCCATGCAACCGCCGGAGAGGGTATAAAATATCTTTAGCCACGAATTTTCACCTTCAGTTCGTGTAGTTTCTGATAAAAACGATATTGCGATAGTCTTTCACGAATGCTCATTGGAATTTTCACAGTTTCCGGATGCCAAAGGTCTGCTTTTAGAAGCCATTTGACATATTTCCAATCGGAATGCTTTCCCAATTGCAAACGATTTGCGGTAATTCTGTCTTGAATGTGGGTCCATTGTCTTTGCAAAATTCCACTGCTTCTGTAATTGCTAACCAAGTATCTCCGCAGATTCTGTATTGTGGTTCGCGTATATGCAAAACCATAATCGACAGGATCTGCACCTTCCGCGATCAGACCTACCATAGTACGGTAGCATTTTTCACAGCGGCAACAGTTGCTTCCAGACTGCGATTCCCAACAGACATGGAGCGAAACCTGATCTCCTGTGCGATTGACATAGTTCACCACATCCCGGACTTTGTCCTGACGGCTACATTCAAATCCGTCGTGAACCACTCTGGCATTTGCAAACCGCACATGATTATCGGTTAGAGGATTGGATGAGCAACGCACGTGGCCATCAGCGGGACAATTTGACGAAGCGATGTACACCGTCGATAATCCATGCAAATAGGCATATGGAGCCGCATGACCCAATAATCCAATACCGTGCTTGACACCATGCCACCAGCCATCTTTCAGTTGCTCGCAGAAAGTTTTATGTAGCAACCCTTCATTATCAAAATCCCGGAAGGAACTACGAATCATGATATCAGGCAAATTGTATTTTTCGGAATATTCTGCGATACCTTTATGAACGACTTCCCAACCTGCTGCATTGTCAAAGCGAATATCCGAACCCCAAATAGAAACCAGTGCGGGTTTTTCATCCAGATGTCTTACCAGTGTATGAACTGCATCCAAACCGCCGGAGAAGAATGCAGCACTTCCACCGGAAGCAGGGATATCGCATTCCGCAAGACTGTCAACCAAGATCTGTCCGGCAAAAACACTTTCCGGAAACATTTTCTCAAAACCGCTGCATACATTGGGGATGCAGTCATAAAATGCCTTATCCAATTCCTTCAGCCGAAGCACAGAATCTGTCAGCCAGATAATGGGCAGAACATTGCACGCAAAGGGGATTGCAGCAATGGCATCAGGAACTGCTTCGATGTTTTCCGGGTACTCAATCACAAAAGGCTTTCCAGAGAAATACTTTATCAAGCCTTCGGATACTGTGAAGCTATATGAAATTGTGTTGTCCTGCTTGTTTATTTGCTGAAGCACAATCTCTTCCATAAGTTTTCTCCTAGTTGATAATTTCGAGATCCGGGAATCTGACAGATCCCCAGTACCGATGCTCCCAATTCAGCAACTTTTTCTCATCCAGCGGGCTGATAACCTCAATCAAACAAGCCCGCGTTACATGATCCAGAATAACACTATTGCCCACATCGTCACTTTGGAACAACGCAATGCTGAAATAGTATCTGCCATCAGAAAGCATACTGGTATCAAACCGCATTGTGCTTGTTACCCTTTCGTCCAAGTTAAAATCGCCCAATTTACCAGACTGCACCAAGCCTACTGCCGTATCATCGGCATAACGAATAATCATACGGAACTTTACATCCTGCAATTTTTCCTTGACTTGCCACTTCAACTGGATTTCAAGTTGTTCTCCCCTTGTTACAACGCAATCTTCTCGATTGGTGAAGACAATGCTTTCCATATGCGCACGGTTTGTCGAATTGCTGGGTCTATCTCGCTTATCCAAATCGGTACTCACAGTTTCTTCAGCATTTCCGCTATTCAAATAAATAGCAATCGCCTCTTCCACATCTCCCTCAAACACCACCTTGCCCTTATCCAGCACCACGCATCTATCGCAGAGTTGTCGGATAGTGTTCATATTATGGGAAACATAGAGGACGGTACGGCCTTCTTTTTTAGCGGCATCCCGCATCTTATCCAGGCATTTCTTTTGGAAAGCCATATCGCCCACGGCCAGGACCTCGTCCATGATCATGATTTCCGAGTCCAGGTGGGCCGCCACGGAGAAGGCCAGCTTCACGTACATACCGGAGGAATACCGCTTGACGGGAGTATCGATGAAATCCCGAACCTCGGAGAACTCGATGATGTCCTCCATCTTGGCGTCGATCTCCGCCTTGGTCATGCCCAGGATGGCGCCGTTCATGTACACATTCTCACGGCCAGTCATCTCGCCGTTAAAGCCAGTGCCCACTTCCAGCATGGAAGCAATGCGGCCGTAGATATCGATCTCACCCTCGGTGGGGGCGGTGACCCGGCTCAGCAGCTTCAGCATGGTGCTCTTGCCGGCACCGTTGCCGCCAATGATGCCCAGGGCTTCGCCCTTGTACACCGTCAGATCGATGCCATTCAGGGCCATAAAGGTTTGGCCAATCAGGCGCTGATCGCTGCCAATTTGAGAGTTAGGGTCTTCCTTACCCCGAACCCGGGCCCACCAGCTCTGCAGATCCGCCGTCAGGGTGCCGCCGCCGATCTGGCCCAGCTTGTACATCTTCTTCACGCCGGAAAGCTGAATTGCAACTTCACGATTTTCCATTGTTCAGCCCTCCTTACACCGTGTCCATAAAGGTCTTTTCGACCTTGTTGAAGATCATAATACCTACCAGCAGCAGGATCACCGTCACTGCGCCGCTGATAGCAAGATACAGGGGCATCACACTGCCCACGCCCAGCACCGCATAGCGGAACAGCTCCACCGGTGCCGTAACAGGGTTGAGCATCAGGATCGTCTTCATCAGGCCGTCACCCAACTGGGAGATGGGATAGACGATGGGAGTGATGTACATCCACAGGGAAACACCAAAAGTAACCACAATGGCCAAGTCCCGATATTTGGTGGTCAGGCTGGAGATCACAATGCCGCAGCCCAGGCCCAACAGACCCAGATGCAGCAACACCACCGGAATCAGCAGCCAGGACAGCCAGTTGGGGCTGACCGCACCGGTGAATACATAATACAAAAGGAATGCCAGCACCAGCAGCATCTGCACACCAAACTGCAGTGCCGATGAAATTACGTTGGATGCAGGCATCGTCAAGCGGGGAAAATACACCTTGCCGAAGACACCCGCATTAGCGGTAAAGGTGCTTGCGTTCTGGGTAACGCAGCTGGAGAAATAGGTCCAGATGGCATTACCAGCCAAATAAAACAAAATACTGGGCACGCCGTCCGTGCCGATGCCGGCGATACCGCCGAACACAAAGGCATAGATCACGCTGCTGATCAGCGGATTCAAAAAGATCCAGGCAGGGCCCAGGATCGTCTGCTTATATTTCACTACAAAATTCCGCTGGGTAAACAGCCAAATCAAATCCCGGTACTGCCAGACCTCTTTCAGGTTCAGATCGTACCAGTTGTGCTTTGCCGTTATATGGGTGTGGTATTTATTTGCTGCCATAATTATTCCTCTTGATCGGTATTATCCTTATGATGCATTGTTTAACGGCACGAAGCAAATGCCTCCTGCGTTGCTTATCACTTAGTTTTTTTTGCTGCTTTTCATACCCTGCCAAAGCCTTCTCGCATTGGCCAGAAATAACCAACCGGCTCATTTCTTTCTCAAAAGCATTTTGGGGATTCCGTCTTGCATACCAGTGTATGACTTGGGCATCCGACAGTGTCTTAATAATATTCTGCCGAATCTGTTCAGCGGCTTCCGTCTGTTCCAAAGACCGGAAAATCATATTTTCAATAGAATGGCACCAATAGTCATTTGCATACTGCGTGTCAAAATCAAATTGGGCGTCGAAGAGTTCTGAGTAGTGCTTAAAATTCGCTACAATAATCCGAAAGAAGTCCAGATTGTAATGTCTGCTCAGAGAGCCTGGCACATCCACATAATTATAAAAACACCGATCCATGGCATAATATGCTTTGCTGTATCTGAGGCAACGGAGTAGGAATGTCCGATCCTCCCACACCCGCTTGTCTACATCGAACCGCACACCATGTTCGCGAATAATGTCTGAACGAAAGACCTTGTTGCAGCAAAAGTCAAAAATAAAGTGGTCGGGATCTTTGCAAAGATTCAGTAGAGGCGGCAAAATCCGCTCCATTAGCGTATCTTCGCCTAACAGTGTATTTTTCGGCAATTTATGGAAAGCGGGAGACATGGGTACACCATTACTGACGTAGCGCCAGCCGAAGTCAATGCAGTCCGGTTCATGCCGGAGAATCACTTCTCTAATTTCGGAATAAGTTGTGGGTTCAAGATAATCATCGCTATCCATGAAGGAGATATATCGACCCGCAGCAATTTGGATTCCCATATTCTTAGCGGAAGACGTTCCGCCATTTTCTTTGTGGATCGCCCGAATATTAGCGTTTTCCGCTGCGTATGCATCACAGATTGCACCGCTACGGTCAGTGGAGCCATCATTGACCAAAATCAGCTCGATGCTGCCATCCATCTGGCAAAGAACACTTTGTATTGCTCGGTCAACAAATTTCTCTGCATTGTATACCGGAACAATCACAGATAGCAAAATCGCTTTCTCCATATTCATGCCCCAATTTCTAATTTACTTCTTACCCAAACCGTCAGCTCCGGCATTGTGCGGAACAGCGTGTACCAGACCCGGTGGGTCCATTTTCCGCTGAGCCGGCTCAGCGGCACGGCTGGGCATTTTTTCATGGTTTCCCGGATTTTTTCCAGTGCAGTTTCCTGCTCCTGGCCTGCCAAATGCGCTTTTGCGCTCTGGTAGTGCCACATACAGTCCATCAATAGGTTCTGTCGGGTCAGCGCAGCCAGTTCCGGGTACTTCTGCAAATACTCCATCCGCAGGAAGCGGGCCTCCAGGCCGTCCAGGCGCTTGATGGTATAGCCCGCACCGATGATGCTGCCGGCACGCTGCAGATAGTAGTACATGGGCTGATCCACCACTGCCAGCTTTTCCATGCGGTCAAAGATCTGGTAGGTCCAGAAATCATCCTCGTGGTGCTTGCCCTTCTCAAAAAGGATGCCGTCGATCACATCCCGGCGGTAAAGCTTGTTCCACACGGTCTGGTAGATCCCATCCTCCAACACCAAACGCCGTAGCGCCTCCAGCTTGTCCATCTGCGCCACGGGAGCGACGCCGCGGTGACGCAGGATGTTGTTATCCTCGTCCACATACGCCACAGCGCACTCAGCGATGTCTGCCCCGGCCTGCACCAGGGCATCATGCAACTCCGCCACAAATTCCGGTGCGATATAGTCATCGCTGTCGATAAAACTGATATATTCGCCGGTGGCTACCGCAAGGCCTGCATTCCGGGCATCACTGAGGCCGCCGTTTTCTTTGTGGACCACTATGATCCTGCTGTCTTTCGCTGCCCAGGCATCGCACATAGCGGGGCAATTGTCGGGAGAACCATCATCCACCAGGATGATCTCTAAATTTTCATAAGTCTGCGCCACGATGGACCCAACGCAGCGGTCCAGATATGGCTCAACCTTGTAGATCGGCACGATGACGCTAATTATCATTGTTTTCCCACCGTAACAGTTTATTTTTCAGTTACTAATTTCCGTTTCAAATATTTGCTAATTCGTTTTGCAAATCTGTGCGGATATGTAACAAAGTCTTTTATTTTTTCTCTAAAACATAGATCATAGTAACGCAGTTTATACTCATACTTTAATTTGTCCAAAATATATTTCCTTTTTGATCTACTGATTCTATACCTTAAACACTCCACATTAAACAAATATAAAGGGCGATATGTTTGGATGGTTCCCCAATGCAGCAAAATGCCATGCTTTGTTTCACCGCCCCACGGTGTTGAATAATCTAGCACATCATTCAAAATATCTGCTTTTAATTTATTTAAACAAGGATAGGCAGCCAACATTGAATTGCACTCCGGAATTGCTTTCATATCATTCATTGGCATTGCTACACCAAATACAGCCTCATCGACCGAAGAAGAAGCCGTATGGAAATACAACTCGTTGTAGTGCTTGTAAATATCCATGCAGTCATCGTACATCTTTAATGTTTTTTCGCTTTTTCGAACAAAACACACTCCGGCATGCACACGCGATTTATATTTAATCTGTTCACCATACTTGCCAATATCCTCAACATTGTACCATGCGCCTTTTTCGGAAAATAATTCGAAATTTTCTCCAGTTGCAGAAAAATCAGTTGCATTCTTAAAAAATTCCCAATATTGGTTTAAATCTCCATAGGCTAAGGAGTCAGCATCGAAAAAGATGGTTTCATCATACGGGCATAGTTTCAATAGTAAAAATTTATCCGTGAAGGACCGCATTGCTTCCGTGGTGATAATAACATCGTCAAACAACTCAGTATATTCATTATGCTCTTCTGCAATAATTGCAAACGGATACGGATTCTTTGAGAAGAATCTATATGACAGCAATAAATTCGCAGCGATTTTGTAGTAATGACTCTTGCCTGTCGCTATAGTAATAAACCCTCTAGTCATAAGTATCTCCCCTTTATTAATATAAAATGTACATCTATTCTATTTCATATTTGTGTGCTGTTCCGGAAAGTACAGAATATATTCTATGAACAACACAATAACTCCAGGGCCAAACGGCAGCCCACAGAGCCATGATTTTCAGCCTTGCGTCAAATGCTTTGCCGGTAAGGGTGTGCCAAAGGCGCTGGCGCAGTTCCTGCCGGGCCTCCCGGCGGACGGGCGCGATCAGTTCTTTCTGATCGCCCAGGGGCAGCGTTGCCATATTGACCAACTGATAGATCAAGCGCCGATGAACAATGGCGTTCCATTGAGGCTGATCCTCCGTTTCCTTC
This sequence comes from Faecousia sp., assembly GCA_045638785.1. GTDB lineage: Bacteria > Bacillota > Clostridia > Oscillospirales > Oscillospiraceae > Faecousia. Next base: position 15,058 of record JAZUBW010000123.1, on the reverse strand, counting down.
TGCATGATGTGCAGCACCCGCAGGGGATCCTTCAGTTTGTGTTCATTGAGTCGTGAAGTGGCTGCAGATCCCGGACGCAGCACATAATGATAGGGGCACACATCCTCGAACACCGCCTTTTTCGCCTGCCGGAACAGGTAGAAGTTCATCAGCAGGTCCTCATTGATGCGGATGGATGCATCCATCCATTCCTCCAGGCCGGAGAACAGTTCTCGGCGGTAGAGCTTGTTCCAAAGTGCAGGTTCTACGAATCTGCCATCCAGCAGATCCAGGCAGCCTCGTGCATCCTCTTGGATGACCAGTTTTCCGGTATTGTAATAGTAATCCACTCGGCTGGGAAATACCATCTGATAGCCACAATGGGAGATATCTGCATCGTGTTTCTGCAGATTTTCCATAAGCCGGGCGTACATCCGGGGCTCGACGAAATCGTCACCGTCAACGAAACCCACATATTCACCCTTTGCCTCGGCTACGCCCCGCAAACGGGCAGAGGTCACGCCTCCGTTTTCCTTATGGACAACTTTGATGCGGCTGTCCTTCGCTGCATAAGCATCCGCAACTGCGCCGGTACCATCCTTGGAGCCGTCGTTGACCACGATGATCTCCAAATTTTCGTAACTCTGTGCCAGGATACTGTCCAGCGTGGGGCCCAGGTAGTCCTGGATGTTATAGGCCGGGATCACAAGGGAGATCAATTCTTTCATCAGTCAATATACCCAATCTTTCCGTCCAACGCGGCCTTTTGCTCCATCCGTTTCTCCATGGACACATTCTGCCGCAGGGTGTATTCTTCGCCGTAGCAGGGAGCGGTTTCCATGCGGGTGCGCTCCTTGGCCAGGTATTCTTCCAATGTACAGATCATTCGGGCAGGAGAGCCGGCCACCACGACCCCATCGGGAACATCGTGGGTGACGGTGCTGTTGGCGCCGACGATCACATTGTTTCCGATGGTCACACCGGGCAAAATCACGGACTCTGCGCCCACAAATACATCATTTCCGATGGTGACGCGGCCGATTTTGGTGTAGCCCAGGAAGCCCTTGGTGCTGGCATCGTGGCACAGAATATGCACCCGGGGTGCCAGAGTCACATTGTCACCGATGGTAATGAGCCAGCAGTGGGACGGGTCCAGAATCACGCCGTTCAGACGGCCAAAATTCTTGCCCACCTTCATGCCCATGGAAATCAGTTTTTCCGTTGTATACTCGCCCCGGAGGCGATATAGGAGTTCTTTGATTAAACGCATAAGTCTTCACTGTACCTCAATCATACTTCGTCCCATTTTTTTAAAACAAACCTTTTCATTTCCTCTTCAGCAATTGCGTCCCAACCTTTATGGCTTGGATCCTTTGCTGCAATAGCCTTGCGATATAACTCCGGTGCAACAGTAATTGCCAGTGCTTTCATTCGCTGCTTTTTGCTCATTTTTTTGCACTTCCAAAAGTAAGGGGATGCAAGCTTTATACAAGTACCAAAATTCTTTCTCGCCACAGACGGATTTTGGCAAAACGATCCCTCGTACCAATAGAAAAAAATATAGCGATAAATATTGCTCAGGGCATATTTCTTGTGCGGGAACGACTCAATATTTTGTAACCACCATTTAATATTCGCAAGCTGTACATTTGCATTTGCGCCTTTCATAATGGAGCCTGGCCTGGCTGCATAATAGTAATACAGCGGCAAGTCTACAAACGCAAATCTTATCTCCTTATCCCTGGAAATAAGCAATGTGTTATAGTACGCATCTTCTGCATATGTCTTCCCTGCAGGGAAACGGCAACCCTCTGCACAAACACTGCGGTATAATGCTCCCCAAACTACATCTCTAGCACGACCGCTGTTATCGATATAATCAGCAGCAGTTATTGCGTTTCCATCAAAGGCATACAAATAATCCGGATCCTGTTCAAATGCGTCATAGTCAGTAATATCTTTCTTTCCACCAATGACGATATCGGCACCACTCTCCTCCGCCGCACGCAGGAGAAATTCAAAAGCCTGGCGGTGAATCCAATCATCAGAGTCCAAATAAAAAAGATACTCGCCGGTTGCTCGATCAATGCCCGCATTTCTGGCAGCCGATAAGCCTTGGTTTTTTTGGTTAACTACTTGAATCCTGTCATCTCGCATGGCATAACTTTCCAGGATTTCCTGGCAGTTATCTGTACTTCCATCATTGACACATATAATTTCCAGATTTTTGTAGGTGCTATTCAGTACAGAATCCAAGCATCTTTCCAAATAGGGTCCCACATTGTAAACAGGAATCACCACGGAGATCAATGAATTCATATTATACACTCCTTCGTCCTTGCGTCAGCATCCGCTCCACAGCCCTTACCGTATTCTCAGTGCTGAAATATTTGCCTCGGATGGCTGCCTGGGCCTTGTAGTGTCCCAAAAGCGCAGGATCGTCCAGCAGTTTCCTGATGCCCTGGTAGAGGGCCTCCTCGTTGTTCTCTGTGACGATACCGTATTCGTTGTTTTCGCCCAGCATTTCCTTCATGCCGGATACTTCCACGGTACACACCGCAGTGCCCACGATCAGAGCCTCCGTCGCCGCGGTAGAGAAGCCCTCTGCCGTAGAAGCGCAGAGAAATACATCGCAGGCAGCCACATATTTATAAGGATTGGTTTGGTAGCCAAGCAGGGTGAACGTATCTTCCAACCCGTTTTCTTTTATATAGGCCTCGATCTTCTGGCGCTCGCCACCCTCGCCCAAAATATAAGTATGGACAGGGAAACCATCCTCACGCAGCCGCTTGTGGATCTGGGCGATCTTGTCAAAGCCCTTGATGGGCATCAGTTTGCCAACACCACAGAGCTTGATTTCTTCTGCTCGGAAAAGGCCAGGTTCCACGAACTCTCGGCTCTGCTCCAAAATCTGGGCAGTTTCGTTGGTGTTGTAGAGGACCTGTACATTCTGAAGGCCCGGATACAGCGCTGTAAAATCCTGCTTCACATATTCGGACACGCACACTGTCGTATGGAATTTTTCGTAGCACCGGGCAGATTCCGCATAACTGCGGAAGGATTGGGAGGCCAATTCCTTCGTGTGCTGCTCCACATGGATCCAGGAGATCAGCTTTGTTTCCGCATGAGGGCAGCCGCTGATGATCCGGGCACTGGGACCCTCCAGGTACGACACCTCGATGTCGTATTTCTCCTTGATCAGCCATTGGTGCAGCTGCTTCGGAGTCAGAAGCTTCATCAAATGGGAGTTTCCACGGATCGCCTTTTGGAAGCAGGAGAGGCTTCGGATATGGGGCTTCAAAAACTGCTCGTTGACGCCGCCTCCGAAGAGGGCCATAACCGTAATATCAAATTTTTCAGGATCCATGTTGTTGACCAGGTTCACCAGCACCTTCTCGGCACCGCCGGGACCCAGATCATGGATCAGAAACAATACCCTTTTTTTCATACATCCAACGTCCTAACCTTCTATCGCAATAGGAAATCTGGCTCTGTCGCGTCTGCTTCTAACAAACGGAATTCTCAGTAGTAGTTTTGCCGTCTTCTTGACCATGCCACGAAGCTGATACTTCCTGCAAAACTTTTTATAGTTTCTGCGATAAAGCACTAGATCCGGCTGCTGCCAATAGGCTAGATTCTCTACAACCAGCGTATCTATTGCCCTATAATACGGTTCCTGACTGATCGTTTTGAAAATGTGTTTCGGTCCATGACCACTTTCTGCCATTGCCCGCGCTGTTTCCAACAAAACCGCCGCCGCAGTGGACATACACAGCTGATGCCAGGATTCTTTCTTTTGCGAAGACACTTCCAGCATCTCTGCCCAACGAGCCACACTGTGCCATGCCCTGCAAACATTCAACATCGTCTTAGTAATATCCGTCGACTGGTGGGTCACAGAGTTTCTGTTGGTACGGTACAGATATAGTGTCTCTTCCCTGTAAATGATCCGGCTTGCGCAAAAAACTGCCTGCCGCATAAAGATCACATCTTCATTTCTGGCCACATTCTCCGGAAATCGCAATGCAAACTGCCGAACCATTTTCATGCTGTAAAGGTGTGCGCAGAACGGTCCGTTCAGCAACCATTCCACCGCTCCTTTTTCCGGTAAATCTTTGATATTGTTCTGATATTGGTTGTTGATATAATAACGCTTTGCCTCCTGGTCTGTACACCAACAGGAAAATCCAACAATATCCGCATTTCGGGCTGCAGCGTCTTCCAGCAGTTGTTGCGTCACGCATCCAGCTTTCCACAAATCATCCGCATCGCAAAAACCAATATACCCATTTGCATTCTCCTCGTGTTCCAAGGCCCAAGCAATTCCTGCGTTTCTGGCACAGGCCACGCCAGCATTTTCCTGATGCAGCACAGTCACACGGCTATCAGCTGCCGCTATGGCATCGCACAGCACAGGTGTCTGATCCGTGGAGCCATCATCCACTATGATCACACGACTATTCTGATCAGACTGTCCCAGCACGGATTCCACCGCATTGTACAGGTAGGTCTCTGCGTTGTAGGCTGGTATAATCACAAAAAGATTACACATACCGCATAAAACTCCTTTTTGGTATTGATACGATCAAATACTGATCAGAACAGGCTCATTAGATATTCCCACACCGTTACACGGGCATAGTGATAGTCGAAACTGTCCATGATGGCATTGGAAAATGTAAAAAACGCACCATAACCTCCTATAGCAGCCCAGGTCATAAGCCGGCGGCTCCTGGGTTCAAAATGGCTGAGCAGCCAAGGCATAGCCAGTGCCTGGAAGGGCAGGAAATAATTGGCCAGTCTTGCAAAATAGTTGGCTGTACCGAACAGTCCCACGAACATGATCTCGGCGTTAAGCATAGCCAGATTCACCATCAGATTCTGCACCCGGTCATGTTTTCCGGCAATTTGTGCCCGGGTGAGGAAGGATATCAGAAGCGGCACTGCCACCACAGCCACCCGGAAAGGATTTACGCCTTCACCGGTAAAAGATGCAGCATCATAATTTTCACCCAGAAGATCCGTCACGTCCACAAGAGTACCAATCATACTCTCCATAACCATTCCGGCAGCCGCAAAAACCGTCATCATCAATATCGACCACAAACTCCACGGCCGGAAGATCAAGAAAGGAACCACGATATACATCAGTGCATAGGGATGATAGTACGTCGCAATCAAAATCCACAGGGCAAAAGAAAGGTATTTCTTTTGCAGAGCTCTGTCAACTGCCACCATAGCAAGCGCCATCGCCAAGCACTGCTTAATAGCTGCCATATTGAAACTATAGCAGTCCAATGCTACGAACAAAAAAATCGAAAGCGGTATATTACAGGAGTATTTTCGTAGAAACCACAAATTAATCCAAACGGAAATCGCAGAATAGAACATTAAGAAGGACTGCGTGGAGAATCCCCACTTTACCAAAAAGCGATTCGTTAGGTGGAATAATGGATTCTCGCCTATTTTTAAAGGCAAATCTTCGAAAAGTCCGATATTCTCTGGGATTATATTATAAATATACTCATAGTTGTCTGTATCATTATACTGGGTCCGCAAGCCGCAGAAGAGGATCATGGCCACTGCCATGATACCAAACCAGAGCCGATCCTGCCGGCCGTAGCGGCAGTGGATGGGATCATATTCTGATGTACGATGGGAGAAAATAGATAGTACGATAGCCGCCACAGTGATGGGGATCAACTCAGACATGGATTCACCTTCTTGTTTTCAAACGGATATAAAGATTCAATGCAAGGCCCGGCAGCAACGCCAGGATCGTCATCCCCTTGGCCGGGGATTCCTTCAGAAAACGCTTCTTTTTCGCAAAGATACAGCTGGAAACATAGTGCATGCTGTGGCGGAAGCGGAATTTCCAGCCGGTATTGGGGAAGGAGAGATATAGTTTGCGGGTCTCGGCAAAGCTGTTGGGGCTGTTGCGGAACTGGCGCAGAATATTGCTGGTCATGCCGTCGCTCTGGTATTCCACGAACCGCAGATTTTCATTCAGCACCAGAAAATCATATTCCATGCTGATCTGCAGGTGCATATAGTGGGGATTGAAATTCTTTTCCCCGGGAAAACTGGGCATGGGCGCATACTTTTTATACAGCTCCGTGCGTACCACATTGGTGCGGTCCAGATTTCGGATGGGATATTTTCCCGCCAGCAGATCGATGAGATTCACGCATTTTTGATCCGGCAGGGGATCGCCCAGGCGATTGCCTTCCAGATCATAGTCCAGTCCCACAATACCGGCCACTTCGTTGGAACCATGTTCCTCCCAAAACCGGAGGATCTTTTCCACCGCATCCTCCGGCATGAAATCGTCGGAGTCGATGCAGACGCACAACTCGGTGTCGATGTGGGCAATGGCCTCGTTGTAGGCAGTGTGCAGGCCGCCATTTTCCTTGTAGTAATACTGGATCTCAAAATCCAGCGGCTCCTGCAGCCAGTGGGCCACCAGGCTCTGGGTATCGTCTGTGGAGCCGTCATCGATGATCATCCAGATAAAATTCTTATTGGTCTGCCGCCTCATGCTTTCAAAGCACCGTGGCAACAGATCCGCCCGGTTGTAGGCCGGGGTAAATACGGTCAGTTGCATATTATCATCCTTTTACATCGCTTGTCGAATACGGAGGGCAAGCAGCATGCCATTGAATCCCAGCCATCGATTTGCTGTTTGCAGCAGCTTTACTTTGCTGTTTGCAGATTCCTTTAACAGCCAGGACAAATCCTTCGCCTCCTGTTCAAGGGCTTTGCGGTGTTCTCCGGACAAGCTGGCGTAATTATAGAGCGTAGTTGCGTATTGATAAGCCACATAGGGCAGCAGCGTCTGTTTTTTCTCCGGGCATTCCTCCAGAAGCTTCACGCAGTACCGCACATTTCCCAGCATATCCGCCACCCGTTTGGGCGATACGGAATGGGACAGGGAGGTGGCGCGCTGCCGGTATACAAAAACCACCTGCTGCAGATAGTCGAACCGCTCCGCTTTCATCGCCAACCGCAGCGTCCAGTCCATATCTTCGGAGCTGACCCTGGGGCGGAAGCACAAGGTGCCATCCGCAAAAAGCGATCTGGCAACCGCCTTATTGCAGATACCGTTAACCCAAAGGCCTTCCTGCATCATGTATTCCAGCGTAAATTCTTTGGCATCTTCTTTGCCAAAATAGGGCGGCGCCTTCTTTCCGTCGAAGGATTTCTGATAGTCAAAGCTCAGCACCTCTGCCCGGGTCTGTTCCAGCCGCTGCGCAATCTTGCCCAGGACTTCTGGATTGTCCCACCAATCGTCGCTGTCCAAAGACAGCAAATAATCGCCTTTGGCTTCCTGGCTACCGGTATTTCTGGCACCGGACAGGCCCTGGTTTTCCTGGTGGACAACTTTGATCCGGTTGTCTTTGGCCGCCCAGGCATCGCAGATAGCACCGCTGGAGTCGGTGGCACCATCGTCAATCAGCAGCACCTCAAAATCGGTGAAGCTTTGGCCCAACACGCTTTCCACGCAGGCATCCAGATATTTTTCCACATTGTATACCGGGATAATGATGCTGAATTTTGCCATTGACTTCACCTTCTCCGCCCGCTCTTGGGCTTTTATCTTATTTTTTGGGCCGGCACACCAATGTAAGTACCCGGCTCTGTTATATTCTTAACTACCACAGCGCCTGCACCGATCATGCTTGCGTCACAGATGGCTATGTTATTGCGAACCGACACACCAATGCCAATGTGGCTTTTTTTGCCTACTGTTACCGTGCCGCCTAACGCAGCATTGGGAGAAATGTGTACATAATTCTCCAGCACGCAATCATGTTCCACCACTGCGCAAGTGTTGACGATGCAATGATCTCCTACACAGGCGCCCGCATTGATCACCGCTCCGGGCATTACCACAGTGCCCCGGCCCAGTGCCGCATAAGCCGATACAACCGCCCGAGGATGCACAGCGCAATACCACTGTACAGGCAGCTGCTCGGCAATCTTTGCCCGGACCTCATTGTTTCCAATGGCAATAATAAACGCATTTTGCGCAAATTCCTGCCACCGAGCGATCTTACCCAGCACCGGCACATCCAGCACGGATGCGCCTTCCGGCAGCTTGTCATCCAAAATGCCGATCGGCTTATCTCCGGCAGAGCGGATGCAATCGATCACCACTTTGGCGTGGCCGCCACCGCCAATGATCATAACGCACTTGTCCATAATACTGCATCCTTTCTGCCCACAGGCTGCGATACAAAGAAATTCAACTTGAAATCATTTTTAGGGTATGGTACACTATTTTCACGAATGTTATTTAAATCACGAGGTAACGCTATGCGTATCTTATATGTAACCACCATTGGTACAACGATGGGTTTTTTCAAACATTTAGTTCGCCAATTGATCGATCAGGGACACCGCGTAGATATTGCCTGCAACGATGCTGCCGCACCGGTCCCGCCGTTCTATCACGATCTTGGTTGCCAGGTACATACCATCAGCTGTACCCGTTCTCCGTTCCATCCGGGAAGTATGAAGGCCATCCGGCAGCTTCGGGAACTGGTGAAATGTGGGCAATACGACATTGTCCATTGCCACACGCCGGTTGCTGCCTTTTGCACACGCCTGGCCTGCCGGAAGTTGCCTTGCAAAGTGATGTACACGGCCCACGGCTTCCATTTCTACAAGGGCGCACCGCTGAAAAACTGGCTGCTGTTCTATCCCGCCGAAAAACTGTGCGCTCACTTTACCGATGTACTGATTACGATCAACAAGGAAGATTACGCGCTTGCTCAGCGAAAATTAAAGGCAAAGCAGGTGGTATATGTTCCCGGTGTTGGCATTGACCTTTCTGCCTTTGCGCCGGAGCAAGCAGGGATCTCCCGTCAGGAACTGGATGTTCCGGAAGGCAATCGTGTGATCCTGAGTGTTGGCGAACTGAGCCATCGCAAAAACCACGAGATCCTGATCCGTGCTGTTGCCGGTATGCAAAACACAACTGTCATGATCGCCGGTACCGGTGCCCTGGAGCGCGAATTGAAAGCGCTGGCCAGGGAACTTTCCTGCGATGTCCGTTTCCTTGGCTATCGCAGGGATGTTGCCGCATTGTGCAGAACCAGTGATCTGTTTGTGCTTCCGTCTTTCCAGGAAGGCCTGCCGGTAGCTTTGATGGAAGCTATGGCCTGCGAAAAAGCAGTCTCCTGCAGCGCCATCCGCGGCAATGTGGATCTGGTGGACGGTGTGGGAGGAACTTTGTTCGATCCTTCCGACCGGGCCTCCTGCCGTGCGGCGTTGGATGAGGCTTTCTCCCGGGATCTTGCCGCTATGGGTCGGCACAATCGCCAGGTACTGAACGCATTTTCCATTGAGGAAATCAATCGGCAAATGCTGGCGCTTTACACAAAGTAACAGAATGTCTGTTGGAGGGTGAGGAAACTCACCCTCTTTTTATTTGCTTGCCGTTCCTGCAAATTCTTCCATCGTAGCAGCGGTTTCGGAGGAGATACCCTCGCGGCGCAGCACATTTTTTACGGTTCGCCAAATTGTTTTTACATCCAGCGCAAAGCTGATATGGTCCACATACTCCACATCCAGGCGGAACTTTTCCTCCCAGCTGATGGCGTTGCGGCCATTGGCCTGGGCCCAGCCGGTGAGACCGGGGCGAACATGGTGACGGCGGCGCTGCTCCTCGTTATACAAAGGCAGGTATTTCACCAGCAGCGGGCGGGGGCCGACGATGGACATATCACCCCGCAGAATGTTCCACAGCTCCGGCAACTCGTCCAAGGAGGTAGACCGGAGGAAGCGGCCGAACTTGGTCAGCCGCACTTCGTCGGGCAGCAGGTCGCCGTTTTCATCCCGGGCATCCGTCATGGAGCGGAATTTGTAAAGCTTAAAAATTTTCTCATTCTTGCCGGGCCGCTCCTGACAGAAGATGACGGGGCTGCCCAGCTTGGTCCGCACCAAAATGGCGGTCACCAACAGCACCGGCCACAGGATCAGCAGGGCCATGCCGGACAGGAAAATGTCCAGGGCCCGCTTGATGTACTTTTCATAAAACGAAGTTTTATGTTTCATGCAAAAACCTTGCGGATACAGGCGCAGACCCGATCCACGTCCTCCATGGTCATTTTGGTATCGCTGGGCAGGCACAGGCCCTGCCGGAACAGGTCATCGCAGACGGAGTTTTCGCCGACGGTGACATAGCCGCAGCCGGCAAACACAGGCTGGGCGTGCATAGGCTTCCACAGGGGACGGCCCTCGATATCTTCATTCTTCAGCGCCTCCAGCACCTGGGCCGGGGTGACGCCGCAATGTTGCTCCAGCAGCACGGCAGTGAGCCAGCGGTTGGAACAGCCGTTTTCCGTTTCCGGCTGGATGGTCAGGGGCAGGCCAGCCAGCTTTTCGGCGTACCGGGCGCAGATGGCCCGCTTCTGCTGTACCCGCAGGTCCAGCACCTTCATCTGGCCTCGGCCGATGCCGGCCACCACATTACTCATACGATAGTTGTAGCCGATCTCCTCATGCTGATACCAGGGGAAGGGCTCCCGGGCCTGGGTGGCCAGCTTCAGGGCATGGGCGGCATCCTCCTCGTCCCGGCAGACCAGCATGCCGCCGCCGGAGGTGGTGATGATCTTGTTGCCGTTAAAGGACAGCACACCGAAATCACTGAAGGTGCCGCACTTTTTGCCCATGTAGGCGCTGCCCAGCGCCTCAGCGGCATCCTCGATCAGCGGCACGCCATGCTTTTCGCAAAGGGCAGCGATCTGGGCCATCTTTGCGGGATTGCCGTAGAGGTGGACCACCACCACGGCCCCGGGCTTGCCATAGCACCGGAAAGCCTTTTCCAGGGCCACCGGGTCCATGTTCCAGGTGTCATATTCGCTGTCGATGAACACCGGCTCCGCACCCATATAGGTGATGGGATTGGCGGAGGCAGAGAAGGTCAGGCTCTGGCAGAACACCTTGTCGCCGGGCTTCACGCCGGCCAGGATCATGCTCATATGCAGAGCAGCCGTACCGGCCGACAGGGCAACCGGGTAGCCTTCGCCCAGGTAAGCGGTCATGGCGTTTTCAAATTCGTTGACATTTTCGCCCAGGGGTGCGATCCAATTTTTCCGGAATGCATCCTGGACAAATTCCAGCTCATACCCCTCGTCGGACATATGCGGTGTCGCCAAAGGAATGTGTTTTTTCATCTTATTCAGGCTCCTTTATGTTGCATTTTGGCGTCTGTTTGCCAAAATGGCTGTAACTTCCCATTTAACTTATTCATTATAATATAGATTTGCGAAAAAGTAAATGTAAAAAACGCCCAATTATGAAAGATTTGTGACAAAAAAAGCCCCCTGCGGACCCAGCGCCGCAGGGGGGCAAATATGGAATACTTACAGTTTCTCGAAACCCACCAGCAGGCCGCCCTTTTCGGCGTAATAGCTGCACAGGCCCAGGTTTTTGCCGATGGTGACCTTTACCTGGGGCAGTTCCGCCAGGATCATGGCCTTCAGCTTCTCGGCGGCGGCCTCGTTCATGCAGTGGGCCAGCGCCACCTTGCCGGTTTTCAGGCCGCTTTCCTTCAGGTGCCGCAGAACAGCCGCCAGGGCTTTTGCCTCGCCACGGCTTTTATCCGTAGGCTCCAGCGTTCCAACCGCACTGGCCCGGCCCACGATGCGGATGCCCAGCACGCCGGCGATCTTGGCCACGGCAGGGGAGACCCGGCCGTTGGCGGCAAAATTATTCAGCGACTCCAGCATGAACAGCAGGCCGGTCTGCTGCTGATAGCTGGAAATTTCGGCGGAAATTTCTTCGTAGGACTTGCCCTCCAAAATCAGCTGCTCCAGCTTTTCCACCAGCAGCGTCAGCTCCGGGCCGGCGGACAGGGAATCGATGACGAAGACCCGGCGGCCGGGGTGTTCGGCTTCATACATGTCCCGGGCAATACAGGCCGCGTTGTGGCTGCCGGACAGAGCGCTGGTGATGGTGACGCAAAAAATGTCCTCGGCATCGCCGAAGGCCAGAAGCCAATCCTCCGGATTGGGGCAGGAGGTTTGGGAGCGGCCCTTGTAAGAATGGAAGAAACGGACGGTTTCCTCCAGGTCCAGGTTTGCATCGTCCACAAATTCCCGCTGGGCGGTGATGATCTTCATGGGGGCAACGCCAAAGGCCACTGCCTGGCGCACCATCAAATTGGCGGAGGAGTCCGCAACGATCTTGATTGTTCTCATGGGGTTCGTTTCCTTTCGTTTGTTCCGCTCCAAGATACCACAAAGTCCGCCAAAAAGTCTATCCACACCTGTTCTTGTCCCTCTCCGGGTAGTAGAACGGCCACTCTACCCCCAGGAGAAGGGCCCAAATTGGGATTTTCCAGGAGTTGCGCAACGATGGCAAAAGCTTCTCCCTAGGGAGAAGCTGGCAAAAATCGGCGCTTCGGAACCGATTTTTGACTGATGAGGGGTTTTTCGTTCTGTTGCAATTCCCCTCATCCGGCCCTTCGGGCCACCTTCCCCCCAGGGGGAAGGTTTCGGCAAACGGAAATTGGTTGGTAACAAAAAAGCAGTCCTGGAAATCGGGACTGCTTTCTTTCATATGCTATTACCGCTCTCTGCGGCGGGAGAGCTTGACATCCATGCCGATGGGGGCCTGGATATACCGCTCATGGACCGGGCGCCGGGGTCGGGCATGGACGCCGGAAACCAGGCCCATCATGGCGTACAGAGAGACGATGGAGCTGCCGCCGTAGCTGATGAAGGGCAGGGTCAGGCCGATGACCGGCACCACGCCGATGCACATGCCCACATTGATGAGGATCTGGAAAATCAGAGCGGCCGCCACGCCGAAGCACAGCATTTTCCGCAGATAATCCGGGTTTTTCACGCCCACATAGATGCACCGGGCCACGATGCACAGCAGCATCGCCAGCACCAGCAGGCAGCCCACATATCCCATTTCCTCGCCGATGGAGGAAAAAATGAAGTCGGTGTGCTGGGCGTACAGATCGCCGGCCTGGGTGCGGTTGCCGTTAAAGAGGCCCTGGCCCGTGAGGCCGCCGCCAAACAGCGACCGCTGGCTGCGGAGGGTATGGTACCGCTCGTCCAGGCCCATGGGATCGATGGTGGGATCGAAAATAATGGCGATACGCCGGCGCTGATATTCCTTCATGCCGTAGGTCCACAAGAAGGGTGCCACCGCCGTCAGCAGGCCGCCACCCAGCAGGAACCAGAGCATCCGCACGCCGCCGGAAAAGGCCATGGCCACAAAGACGAAGACAAAGATCAGCGACACGCCCAGGTCGCCGGAAATATACATATTGGCGCCGAAGATCAGGCCCAAATGCAGGGCCATGTGCATCACCGATTGGAAGGAAGAGATCCGGTCCTGGTGGCTGGCCATGACGGAGGCCAGGATGATGACAAAGCTGATCTTACAGAACTCGGCCGGCTGGATATCCACCGGCAGGAAGGGGAACATAAGCCAGCTGCGGTTGCCGGTGTTTTTATCGGTGCCGAAGGGCGTCAGCAGCAGAAGCAGCAGACCCATATTGAGCACAAACAGCCACCGCCGGTTTTCCGCCAGAATGGCCACCTCCAGGCTGGAGACCAGGGCATAGACGAGAACGCCGAGGAGAATTGCCGCGATCTGCACGAAGAGGAACCGGGTGGTGCCGTAGTGATTGGTGGCGCTGGTGATGACCAGGCATCCAAAGGCGGAAGTGGCCACGCACAGAAGGAGCAAGATCAAATCGCCCTTGCGCAGAAAATTTTTCAGTTCGTCAAAATATTGGCGCATCCTTCCCGCCTCCTTTCCTGAAAACTTATTTTACCACCCCCAGGAGGAAAAGTAAATAGAAACATTGCAGAGCAGTTGTAAACAAATTGGGAAAAAGCCTTCCCCTGGGGGAAGGTGGCCCGAAGGGCCGGATGAGGGAAATAATGGCTGCACCGATTATACCTGTGAGGTCACAATCGTGCAGTCATATCTGCCCTCATCAGTCAAAAATCAGAGATTTTTGCCAGCTTCTCCCAGGAGAAGCCTTTGCGCCCCTTGCAAAAATGGCTTTGGCGGGGTATGATATAGAAAAAACTGCGAGGTGATGGGATGTTTACCGGCTTTACTCCCGAAACTGTGGATTTCCTTTGGGGTATCCGCATGAACAACCGGCGGGACTGGTTTCTTGAACACAAACAGCAATATGTGGATACGCTGTATGAGCCTATGAAGGCCCTGGGCAAGGAGCTGTTTCAGCCTTTTATCAACAAATCCGGCCATCTGCTGAAGGTCAGCCGCATCTACCGGGACGCCCGGATGCACCATCCGCTGCCCTACAAGGAAAGCCTGTGGCTGAGCATCCGGCAGGATGTCCAGTGGTGGGCGGAAAACCCCACGCTGTTTTTCGAGATCAACCCCGATGGCCTGTTTTACGGCTTTGTGCTTTGGAAGCCCCGGCCGGCTGTCATGAAGCAGTTTCGGCAGGCCATCGCCGCCAATCCCCGGGAATTTCTGGAAATCGTGGCCCAGGTGGAGGGTGCCACCGGCATGAGCATCACCGCCGACCACTACGCCCGGCCGGAAAAATGCGAAAATCCCGACCTGGAGCGGTTTTTCCTGTGGAAAACCAACATCTCGCTGACGGTGGAGGAGCCTTTCAGCGAAGCTGCCTTTGGCCCCGATTTGGCCCGGCGGGTAGGGGAGTTGTTCGAAAAACTGACCCCGCTGTATGAGTATTTTACAAAATTTGCTGTTTGATTTGTTGAGATAAATTGTTGTTTACATGCACTGGCGCGGGAGCGCCTAAGGCTTGCCCCTGGGGGGAAGCTGTCAAAAATCGGCACTTCGGAACCGATTTTTGACTGATGAGGGGTCTGTTATGCCCCCTCATCCGCCCCTTCGGGGCACCTTCTCCCCAGGGAGAAGGTTTTATAAACAACATTTTATCGTTTCAAGGAGGTATATATGAAAATTTGGCACATGAGTGGTGCGGGCAATGATTTTATGGTCATGGATGCCCGTGGCAGCACCTTTGATTTTGCGGCCCTAGCGGTGAAATTCTGCGCCAAGACCGGCGCCGACGGCTTCATGGCCGTGGACCACGCCGAAAACG
>JAZUBW010000122.1:0-3059 GCA_045638785.1 Faecousia sp. | reverse complement strand
GCCGTTGCTGATAGCAACGGCGGCTTCCTGTAAAAAAGAGTATGGAAAGGAAAGAAGAGAAGAGAAAAAGAATCAAAGTAAATCGTGCGAATCACGTTTTCTGAATCGTATATTCACAGTGTATATCCCGGTTTTGAACATCTCTTGACCAAAAATGAAATATAAATCGACATTTTTGTAAATAAATTTCGAACAAAAAGGAGAACAATCCAAAGCGGACTGTTCTCCCTCATTTTGCAGTTAGCGGGTCACATTGACCAGGGGCTGGTCGACAGAGGCAACGCCTGCACCGTCGCCGTGCAGGGCGCCATCGTCACCAAAGATATACTTGACGCCGCCGATGGTATGCACGCCGGTCAGCATCCGGCCGTCTGCGCCGAAGTAATAGGTCTTGTCCTCAATGGTGGCCCAGCCGATGGTCTTGAGGCCCTCGGCATCCATGTAGTAAACGCCATCTTCCAGCACCAGCCAGCCAATAGCCATGGCGCCGTTGACATAGAAGTAGTAAGCCTTATCCTCGATGGTGGTCCAGCCGATGTCCAGCAGGCCCTCCTCGTTCTGGTGGTAGGTAACACCGTCGGCCTGGAAGAAGCCCAGGGGACGAATGCCGTTTTCCACATAATACAGCCGGCCCTCTTCCCAGAACCAACCGGTCAGCGCCTCATCCACAACCCACTGGGCGTAGAGGGTCAGATTGCCTTCCAGCACATACTCCTCGTCCACCAGTTCGCCGTCCTCGGTGTACCAGCCGTCGAAGACATAGCCTTCCCGCTGTGCGCCGGGCAGGATACCCAGGGCCTGGCCCAGGTTCATTTCCGCCGCGTTCAGCTCGGCGACACCGCCGCAGGCATCGAAGGTCACATTGGCGGTCTGGCCCTTGCGCTCCACCACCTGGAAGTCGGACTTCCACAGCTTGACGGTCTGCCAGTCGATCTGCAGATCGCCGTCGGCGTAATAGTGGTTTCTCACCACGGCGGCCAGTTCGAAACGGTAGCTGCCGATCTCCAGCTGCTTGAAGCTCAGACGCTTGCCGACACGGCTCTTATATAGGGTATAATCGTTGTCCTCAACGGAATCGTTGGTGGTCATCATATGGACAGCGCCGTCTTCCGTGGTCAGATAAACCTGGGCACGGACGGAAACGATGGAAGAATACAGGCCGGTGACGGAGCCCTTGATGCTGAAGTTGCTGTCCTCGGTCAGAACGGTGGGCGCCTTCACGCCGGAGATGGCCACATCGTCATAGCGCAGCGACAGCATTTCCGTGTACTCTGCGGGCACATAACCGATCTCCGTATCCTCCACCTCGTACCAATACTGGCCCAGGGTGTTGCGATACATACCCACCACATTCAGGCGCTCGCCGGGCTGCAGCTGGCGCCGGGCCACGGATCGGTCATCCACATCCGGGGTGCAGGGTGCAGAGTAGAGGGTGGTCGGCTCGGTCACTGCAGCGTACAGATACGCAGGCAGGAACTGGCACTCATCACTATAGGTCTTCAGACCGAAGTGGATCACACCGTCGAAGGTGCACCACTTATTATAGTACTTGCAGAAATCGGCGATGCTGACAGCGATGCACTTGCCTTCGGAATAATACTGGCCGTTGATGGTCACGCCGAAGCTTTCGCTGAAATAGACCACACCGTTCAAAATGGCGTAGACATAGACGGCATGGCCATAGCGGGCGCCGGCAGCGGTGTTGGTGCGCTGGAAGCCCACCATGATGTTGTAGGCATCCTTGGTGCCGTTGGCCGTGATGGCGTTGAGGGCACTCTGGAGGTTGTACTTGGAGCTGGGGTAGGCATCGATGGTGTAGCCGCCGGAGGTGTACTCCTGGTAGCGGTACTGATCGAACTTATCGTTGCCGTTGGAGCCAACCACCTTGCTGGTAATGCCCAGGACCTGCATCTGCCAGTCCACAGCGGCACCGCACCAACCGTGGAAGGAGCTTCTGCCCGTCCGCTTCAATGCTTTTTTATATGTAGCGTTTGCCAATGCGGTAATGCGCTCGGCTTCTTCTTCCGCCGGGGTAGAGGCTGCGACGGTGGAAGTGGCCGGCAGCAGGCTGCCGATTAAAATCAGCGCCAACAGCAACGACGCGATCCGCAGGATCTTCTTATGCATAACGGCATTGTCCTTTCATCTCAAAAATTAACCGGGCCCAAAAGGGCATAGCAAAGCACGGCAAATAAGCCGCAGTTACGGAGATTATAGCACAGGTTGTTAGAGAAATCAAGCAGTTTGTGCAAAAATTGGTGGATTTGCCGCCAAAAACAGGCCATTTGCGGCTCAAAAAATGTCACAAATTCTTACCAGTCCCGCATTTTTTCGCCCATTCTGCTGTTTTTCCGTTCGTCGCGGCCACCTGTTTCTCTGCCGCAATCTCGCCTTTTGACCATTTTGCACAAAAAATTCAGCATCCTTTTGGCGTTTCCGAAGAAAAGTATTACAAATACTTTACATTTTTCAGGTTGTGTGATAAATTGTAGGTAACTTTGGGCGGACTTTGCCCGAAAATTTTAAGGAGGAAAATAACCTATGAAAAAGCTTCTCGCAATCGCCCTGGCACTGGTCATGGTGCTGGGCATGGTCGCTTGCGCTGGCGGTAACAACGACGGCGTTAAGACCTACAAGGTCGGTGTTGCTATCTATCAGTACAACGACAACTTCATGACTCTGTACCGTCAGGAAATCGAAGCCTACTTCAAGACCCTGGAGACCGAGACCGTCAAGTACGAGATCACCATGGTCGACGGCAAGAACGACATGGCCGAGCAGACTGCTCAGATCGAGACCTTCATCACCCAGGGTATGGACGTCATCATCTGCAACCTGGTTCAGACCTCTTCTGCCGAAGTCATCATCAACAAGGTCGTTGCTGCTGACATCCCCCTGATCCTGATCAACCGCGAGCCCCTGGGCGAGAATGGTGACGAGTCCTACCCCGGCATCATCAACAACCCCAAGGTTTGCTACGTTGGCGCTGACGCTCGTCAGTCCGGCACCTACCAGGGCGAGATCGTCCTGGCTCTGGACAACAAGGGCGACATCAACGG
>JAZUBW010000121.1:0-43502 GCA_045638785.1 Faecousia sp. | reverse complement strand
CTTCCACGAAGCCGTACTCGTTGATCTTGGCAAAAGTAGCCAGATAGTTGATCAGGCCGATGTTGGGACCTTCGGGGGTCTCGATGGGGCACATACGGCCGTAGTGAGTGTAGTGGATATCACGGACGTCGAAGGAAGCGCGCTCACGGCTCAGACCGCCGGGGCCCAGAGCGGAGAGTCTGCGCTTATGGGTCAGCTCAGCCAGGGGGTTGTTCTGGTCCATGAACTGGCTCAGGGGGGAGGATCCGAAGAACTCCTTGATGACGGCGGTGACGGGACGGATGTTGGTCAGGCTCTGGGGCGTGACAGCATCCAGATCCTGCACGGTCATACGCTCACGGATGACACGGTCCAGACGGGAGAAACCAATGCGGAACTGGTTCTGCAGCAACTCGCCCACGCAGCGCAGACGACGGTTGCCCAGGTGGTCGATATCATCGGTGGTGCCGATGCCCATAGCCACGCAGTTGAGGTAGTTGATGGAGGCCATGATATCATCGGTGATGATGTGCTTGGGGATCAGGTCATCGATGCGCTCGGCGCAGGCTTCCTTCCAGTCGATGTCTGCAGTGTCCAGCATTTCCTTCAGGACGCAGAAACGAACCTTCTCGTTGACACCGTAAGCCTTAGGATCGAAGTCCACGAAGTCGGCCATGTTGACCATGCCGTTGGACAGGAGCTTGACAGCCTTGTCGCCGACCTTGACGGTAGCCTCGTTGACACCCTTGCGGGACAGCTCCTTGGCCTGCTCACGGGTGATGATGTCACCGGGCATAGCCAGGATCTCGCCGGTCATGGGATCGGCAATGGGCTCCAGGATCTCGCGGCCGCTGATGCGTGCAGCGATGTCCATCTTCTTATTGAACTTATAACGGCCGACACGGCTGACGTCATAACGGTGGGCATCAAACAGCAGGCCCTCCAGATGGGCAGCAGCAGTTTCCACCGTGGGAGGCTCACCGGGACGCAGGCGGCGGTAGATCTCCAGCAGAGAGTCCTCACGGCTCTTGCAGGTATCCTTCTCCAGGGTAGCCAGGATGCGCTCATCCTCGCCGAACATGGCCTTGATCTGCTCGTCGTTGCTGACGCCCAGGGCACGGATCAGGCAGGTAATGGGCAGCTTGCGGTTCTTGTCGATACGGACCCAGAACACATTGGAGTTATCGGTTTCATACTCCAGCCAGGCACCACGGTAAGGAATGACGGTGGCGCTGTAGGTGTGCTGGTCAGCCTTGTCCACCTCGTGGCCGTAGTACATGCCGGGGGAACGAACGATCTGGGATACGATGACACGTTCACCACCATTGATCACAAAGGTGCCGCCATTGGTCATAATGGGGAAATCGCCCATGAAGATTTCCTGTTCCTTGATTTCCTCGGTCTCGGTGTTGCGCAGGCGCACACGGACCTTGATGGGCTTTGCGTAGGTGGCATCCCGCTCCTTGCACTCCTCAATGGTGTACTTGGGCTTGTCTTCCATGGTGTAATCCAGGAAGCTCAGCTCCAGTTTACCGGAGAAGTCGGTGATGGTGCCGACATCCTTGAAAACCTCACGCAGGCCTTCTTCCAGGAACCACTGATAGGAGTCCTTCTGGATCTTCAGCATGTTGGGGATTTCCAGGATCTCTTTGTACTTTGCGTAGGACTTACGCATGGTCTTGCCGAACATTACGTCCTTGACCATTGCCATATGGATCATCACAGCCTTTCTTTCGAAATGTGTTGCTTATATAATGATACGCGCGGAACAGTTGTCATTTTTGAGAAACTTGCCTCTTGACATCCGCCATATTCTGTGGTATTATGCTGATGCAAATGAAAATGGGCACAGATGGGCATAATATCACACTATGGATGACCATCATATCACATCCACGCCCGTTTGTCAATCTTTTTTTGCGTCTTGCCGAGGATTTTTTCCTCGGTTTTTTATTTTTCGTCCCCCGTTCCCTCTACCCTTCCAAATCCCGTCAAGGGGATTCGCAACAGCCTTCTTTGTTTACATTTTTGCAATTCCCTGTCAGTTCCAGCCGTTTGCCCCTTGCAATTTGCGAAATAAATGGTATTATTTTATTAGAAACAATCGACGAGGGAGGGCGGACATGGAATTTAATGATATTTATGATAAAGACCGCCGCCTGACCGGTCGTCTTCATCGCCGGGGCGATCGTTGGCGCAAAGGCGAGTACGGTTTGGTGGTCTGCGTGTGGGTCTACGACGGCAAGGGCAACCTGCTGCTGACCCGCCGGGCACAGGGCAAAACCTATGCCGGCACCTGGGAGAATTCCGGCGGCGGTGCCCAGGCAGGCGAAACCAGTCTGCAGGCTATTACTCGGGAGCTATACGAGGAAACCGGCATCCGGGCCGAAGAATCGGAATTTGAGCTGCTGGAGACCACCCAGGACAGCATCTCTTTTTATGACCACTACTGCCTGCTGCGGGACATCCCTCTGGAGCAGATCGTGCTGCAACCCGGAGAAACCGATGCTGCCCAATGGGCCAGCTTTGAGCAGGTGGAGCAGATGGTCGCCCGGAAGGAGATCTGCGCCATCATCGGCCGCCAGTTTATCCGCCAGGCCCCCCTGTTGAGAAAAAGGCAGTTTGCACAAGAATAAGTGCCATTTTTTGGTATACCGCCTCCGGATTTTTTCTTGCAAATCCGGCGAAATCGAAGTATAATGAAAAAAAGCGTTTTTCATGACCGGCAGAAAACGCTGTATGCCGGTGTGAAAAACCTTTTCTTTTTTATAAAGATTTTTCATCCACAGGAGGTATGCCCTTATGGTAGATCTGAAGCATTTGGAGCGTCGCCACGGAAATGTGCCGCTGCGTGTGGCCCGCGGTCACTTTGCAACCAACCACAGCCACATCAACTACTACATTGATATCACCTATCACAAGACCCGCCTCAGCGAGGCCAAAGCCACCGCTTATGAGTTGGTGTCCCGTTTCATCAACGATACCCCCGTGGATACCATCGTCTGTCTGGACGGCACCTCCGTGTTGGGCACTTTCGTTGGCATCGAGTTGACCAAGAGCGGTTTCCGCACCATCAATCAGCACCAGACCATCTATGTGCTGGAGCCGGAAAGCAACTCCGGTGGTCAGATGATCTTCCGTGATAATATTCAGCCCATGATCCGGGGCAAGCATGTTCTGGTGCTGATGGCCTCCGTCACTACCGGCAACACTGCCCGCCAGGCCATGGAAGCCATCACCTATTACGGTGGCCAGGTGGCCGGTATTGCCGCCATCTACCGGGCCATGGACGAGATCAACGGCTATCCCGTCCGTTCTGTCTACTCCGTCAAGGATCTGCCGGACTACGAAAGCTACGACTACCGGGACTGCCCCTACTGCAAGCAGGGTCAGAAGCTGGACGCCCTGGTCAACTCCTTCGGTTATTCCGCTCTGTAACATTATAAAAATAGACGCATCCGGAACAAGCCCGTTCCGGATGCGTTTTTATGCATTACTTATTTAATAGAGTAGTAGACCTGACCGGGCTCCAGGGTCTTGCCCATGATCTGCGCCAGTTCCGACACCGTCACAAACTCATAACCCAGCGCCTGCAGCTTGTCGATGGCCTTCATTGCCGCAGTGACAGAGCTGGACTTCAGATCGTGCATCAAAATGATGCTGCCCTCGGATGCGCCGCGGAGGATCCGGCTGACGATGGTGTCCACATCATTGGTAGCCCAATCCTGAGGATCGACGGACCACATGATGATGGAAAGTCCCATATCCAGGCAGACAGCTTTGACGGAATTGTTATAGGAACCTCCGGGCGGGCGCATCAGGCGCACCTGGTATCCTTCGGGTAGCTGATCCAGCATACCTTCCAATTCCTGGCGGATGCCCTCCTTGTCCAGTTTCGTCAGATTCTCGTGGTTGGCTGTGTGCAGGCCGATCTCATGGCCCCCGTCCAAAATCAGCTGCGGATAGCTCTTATAGGATTTGATCCGGTAGCCGCAAATGAAGAAGGTGGCCTTGGCATCCCGCTCCCGAAGGCCGTCCAAAAGCTTTTGGGTGACCTTGCCGGAGGGGCCGTCATCGAAGGTGATGGAGATGTACTTGATGGTCACAAGCTCGCCGCAGATATTGCAAAGCTTGGTCTTGCCATCGGTGCTTTCCGCAAAATCATGCCCCAAGGGATCGCCGGAGGTGGCGCCGCAGGTGGTACATTTTTTCGCTTTGGTGCAGGTTGCATCCTTCCATGCATGGCCAAGGGCGCTGCCGCTGGTCTTGCCGCAGAGGGCACAGGTGGCAGGCTTGCCACAAGTCGGATCCTTCCACCGGTGTTCCGTGACATTGCCCTCGGTTTTGCCGCAGCCGATACAGGTTTTGGGTGCCTGGCAAGTAGCTGCCTGCCAGGTATGGTCCAGCACCTCCCCTTCCGTCACACCGCAGGCGGTACAGGTTTTGGGGCTGGTGCAGGTTGCTTCCTGCCAGGCATGGCCCAGGGCTTCTCCCTCCGTCACTGCGCAGCGGGTACAGATTTTCGGTTCAGCACAGGTAGCCTCCTGCCAGGCATGGCCCAGGGCTTCTCCCTCCGTCACTGCGCAGCGGGTACAGATTTTCGGTTCGGTGCAGGTAGCCTCCTGCCAGGCATGGCCCAGGGCTTCTCCCTCCGTCACTGCGCAGCGGGTACAGATTTTCGGTTCAGCGCAGGTAGCCTCCTGCCAGGTATGGCCCAGGGTCTCCCCTTCCGTTTCTCCGCACACCGTGCAGGTTTTTGCAGTGATGCAGCTGGCCTCCTGCCAGGTGTGGCCCTGGATTTGGCAGCTCGAAAGGCTCTGTGTGGTTTCGGGCATGGCAGCGCAACCGGCCAGCAACACCAGCAGCGCCAGCAAAAACCAAAGATATTTCTTCATGGCGTTTTCTCTCTTTCCGCTTTTTCGCTATCATACTAAATTTCGGCAATAATTGCAAGGCAAAAAGGGCATTTGTAACATCATCACAAAAAACGGCCGTTTTGTGGGTATGCAAAAAAAGAAAAGGCCACCCAACGGGTGGCCTAGGAGACAACAGGACTCGATTTAATCAAGGTGTGGCCGGGCCCCTACCCGGCCAGCAACAGTCCCCCGGACTGTTGCATTTGATCTGTTCGAGTCCGTTGTCTTGTTTCCACCAAAAAGAAAAACCCGTCCATTCGGACGGGTTTCTTTTTGTGTAATAACCCTAATTTTGAAATGTTGCGACCCCCGGGGATCGTTTTTTGTGCAAGAGGGGCAGATTTTTAGAGAGGGGGTCGGAATTTCACATAAGGGGGGGCGCAATTTGTATACGCAAAGAAATTAATTACGACAACGCACAGGGCAAAACCCGGTGTTATTTCCTTCCAAACAGTCTTTCCCAAAATGACGGTTGTGATTGCAAAACAAAGGGTTTTGGCATGGGTTTAGGCGTAAAAGACGGCTGTACAGCCTCTTTTATAATCATCAAACCATTAAATGGTGGTGTGTTGGGAGGAAACCACATGGCAAGATTTATAAAAAACACATCATCATCTAGATCGACACTGCTTTGTACTACTTGATTTGCGGGAGATACGATCTGCATCACCGGACAATGCTCTTGCAACAACTGAAAACTCCCGTCGGTTACTGTAATATTGTCACCCACATGGAAGCTACCATTGACACAGTTAACTTTAACAACAAAGCGTCCAACGTCGATCTGGTTTAACGCTTGGACAACGCCTACGCTGTTTTCAATGGCCAACACGGCACGAGTGTTATGTTGCTTCTGAACGGGCGCTTTTGGCACCATAACTTTGGTAATTGAGAGATTTCGCAGTGCCGTACTAATTTCTGTTAATAGGTCAGTAAATGCCTTGATCTCTGGAGAATCGGGAATATGTAATGTGATAGAGCATTTCTTTCCGTTGGTTATACCACTATCGTACAACAAGTTTAGAATAGCGAGGACCGCACAGTTGGGAAAATGCTCTGCGTTCTGCACTAAAATACTTCCATCTTGATTCATGGATAGGCAGGATGTACCGGCTGCAAAACCCCATTCGACCTTCTCATCCCCAGTGGCGAACGGAATACACATAGAAGGAATTTCATTAGGCTCACACGGAATTTCATTAGGATATCGTCGCAGTTCGTTCATCATTCCAACGACCCAAAGTTTTGTACCAAGAGTGGTGCCGACCATATCATTAAGGTGCTTATTAGAAATATGTTTGATTTTGTACATAATTACTGACCATACCTTTCTGCCTGGTTTTATAGATAAAATAGCAAAAATAAATCGCTAATGTCTACCTACCATTGCAAGCCAATGGTAGTACCCACATGTTTTTTATAGACTTCTACATTATCAGGTTGGCTTAGGATAGATATATAATAACATATTTTTCTGCGATTGTAAACAAAAAACGCCAGGATTGTAACAATTTAACGAAAGCCCATAAGTCTAACGAAAGCGGACAATTTTAATAAAAGGGTATAATTCTAACAAAAGCCCCACAAATTTATAAAAGGAAAAAGTTTAACAAAAGCAGTAAGCGAAAAAACTTATAAGTGCAAAACGCCCAGCCTGGAAATCGATCCAAGCTGGGCGTTATTCTGTAAAAATGTTAGGTTACCCCTATTTCCGGGTAAAAGCTACAAAAATAATGACCGCAATTGCGTATCACAATTACGGTCATTATATGGTGGAGACAACAGGACTCGAACCTGTGACCTCATGCGTGTGAAGCATGCGCTCTAACCAGCTGAGCTATGCCTCCAACTGGAACAGGTAAGATTATAGCACATTTTTGCCGATTGTCAAGTCCCAATTCCTGGTTTTTATCTTGAAATTCCACGCAGGGGAATATCCTCCAGCAGCTGAAGGCCCAGTTCCGCTACCATCTTTCTGGCCTCTGCCTCCGGCTTGGGGTTCAGGAAGGCATCCGGCCGATGGGCATCGCAGCCCAGAATCACCCGGCAGCCTTCCTCCGCAGCGATCTCCCAAAAACGACGGTTGGGATAATGCCGGCCCAGGAAAATACCCAGCAGGTTGATCTCCAGCGGAATATCGCAGGCCTTGGCCGCCCGGCACAGGCGGTGGATTTGTTTCCGGTAAACAGCATCGTCGCCCATAAAGTGCATCAGATCCGGGTGAGCAAAGTAGGTAAAGAGGCCCGTGTACAGCGCATCGATGGTTTGGTCGCAGTACTGCCGCAACAGGGTTTCATCGGCGGTAGGACCGATGGAACCAATGCCCTCTACCTCATTATACAAAAAGTGCTGGCCCAGTATCATATACTCCACGCCCTGGTCCCGCAACACGGGCAGCAGGCGGTCAAAGTATTTGAGATAAAACTCCGTTTCCACGCCCAGGAAAATTTCCATCCGGCCGGCATACTCTGCCCGGACGGCACGGACCGAGGCTGTATACTCCGCCAATTGGGCCATCTCCATGCGGAAGGTAGAAACATGGTTTTCCGGGAAGGGATAGGGGGTATGGTCAGAAAAGCCCAGTTTCTGCAAGCCTGCCTCAAAGGCACAGCGGGCATATTCCGTTTCCGTGCCGGCGGCATGATGGCAGCGAGGGGTGTGGGTATGGTAATTTGCGATCATAGGACTTTTCCTTTCTGCAAAAATCTGCTATACTATCAGAAAGAGGTGAAATTATGCGTTACGAAAATATGGTGCCCGGCATTTTTCTGGCCCGGCCCAACCGGTTTATCGCCTATATTCAAATTGATGGGCAGGAAGAAATTTGCCATGTAAAAAACACCGGCCGGTGCAGAGAATTGCTGCAGCCCGGCGCAAGGGTTTGGTGCCAGCAATTTGACAGCGACAAGCGCAAGACAAAATTCGATCTGATCGCCGTGCAAAAAGGCCACCGGCTCATCAACATGGACTCCCAGGCCCCCAATGCGGCAGCCAAAGAATGGCTGCTGGACGGCGGTTTGGGCGAAATTTCGGACTTGAAGGCCGAATACACCCACGGCGATTCCCGGTTTGACTTTTCTTTCCTGAAGGACGGAAAGCGGTGCTTTTTGGAGGTCAAGGGCGTAACCTTGGAAACGGACGGTGTCTGCGCTTTCCCGGATGCACCCACCGAGCGGGGTGCCAAGCATCTGCGGGGGCTGACGAAACTGGCAACCGAAGGGTTCGGCGCCTATGTGCTGTTCGTCATTCAAATGACGGACGTTGCGTATTTACATCCCAACGATGCCACCGACCCCAATTTCGGCAAGGCCCTGCGGGAAGCGGCAGCAAACGGCGTAACAGTGATTGCTGTGGATTGTGCTGTGACGGAAAGCACCATGGTCTTGCGCTATCCGGTACCGGTGCGGTTATAAACTGTCGTTGATCTGCTGGAAAATACGGAAAAATTCGCTGATGTGATACCCATCCACCAGGGCATGATTGCACTGGATGTGCAGGGGCATCAGCGTTTTTTCATTTTGAGGAATATATTTTCCGAAAACAATGCGGGGATTGCAATCGCCGGGGCTGGGCACCGGCTGTACCACCTGGGTAAATTCCACCCAAGGCACGCAGGAAGTGAAGATTTGGCCCACTTCGTCCTCGTCGGGATTGACGAAACCTTCGTGCCGGATTGCCTCGTCCTGGCGACGACGGGCGTCCACCAGGAAATCTTCCAAGGACATTCTGGTTTCCACATCGCAGTTGCAGAAGGTATGATCCTCCCTGGCTACGGTAAAGCCGGCGTTGCAGTGGTCAAATTCCACGATTTGGCCGTTTACGATCCGCTGGCGCAGTTCCGGAATGGAATTGGCAGCCTTGGCCGCCGCCCACAGCACCGCATGAAAGGTGGAGCCGCCCCGTTCTTTGGCAAAACGGATTAAATTGGTCACATCCACATTGGCGGTCAGTCCCACATAAGGAAAGGCCATGCGGCCGAAGTATTCAAAATGGCTGCGGCGGGGATAGCTTTCCAAGTCAATGATCTTTTTCATAGCTTCTCCAAAAGTGCTTCCAGTTCTGCCAAGGAAGTGATTTCATAATCGGGATGAATGGCGGTTGTATTCACCTTTCCGAAAGTATTGACCCAACAGGTGGGGATGCCAGCGTTAATGCCGCCCTGGATGTCGGAGGTGAGGCTGTCGCCCACCATGATGGCCTGACTGGGGTCAAAATCCGGGATCTGAGCAAAGCACAGGTCAAAATAGGCCTTCGAGGGCTTATTCTGGCCCAAAGCTTCGGAAACGAAAGTCTTTTCCACATAGGCGTTCAGGCCGGAAGCCGCCATCCGGGGTCCCTGCACCGCAGAATTGCCGTTGCTGGCAATATACAGGCGGTACTTTTTTGCCAGAGAAGCGATCGTTTCCTCCGCACCGGGCAAATAATCATGGGTCAAAGAAAGCTGATGCAGATAGTAGGCAGCGCACTGCGCCCCATCCACTTCCTTACCCAACTGGCGGAACAACTCCGTAAAGCGGCCTTCATTGACCTGCTTGCGGGTCATTTTTCCCTGCTCCAGCGCACGCCAACGGGCTGCATTGATCTGCAGGTACAAGGCGATGTTCTCCTCGCTGGGTTCGATGCCGTAGTGACGGAAGGTATTTTCCAGGCCGATGCGCTCAGCCTTTTGGAAATCCAGGATGGTGTCATCCAGGTCAATGAACAGGAATTTGATCATTGGTTTTTTCTCCTTGCGATCTCGTTGGCGATGCGGGCAAACTCTTCGATGCTGAGGGTCTCGCCACGGACATTGGCATCGAAACCGGCAGCTTCAATAACTTCCACCGCACCGTTCTTACCCAGTTCCGGGAAACCGGCAGCCAGGCCGTTTGCCAGTTTCTTACGGCGCTGGGCAAAGCTGGCCCGCACAAGACGGAAGAAAGTCTTTTCGTCCTCAATGCCCCAATTGCGCTCTTTGCGCACCTGCAGCTGGATGACTGCGGAGGTCACCTTGGGCTGGGGCAGGAAGCAATGAGCCGGCACATCAAACAGTAGCTTCGGCTCAGCGTAATACTGGCAGAACACGGTGAAGGCGCTGTAATCCTCGCTGCCGGGCTTGGCAGCAATGCGCACCGCTACCTCCTTCTGCACCATGACGGTGACAGAATCGAAGCAATCGGCTTCCAGCAAAGCACTGAGGATGGGCGAAGTGATGTAATAGGGCAAATTTGCGCAGGCCATGGGACGCAGTCCGGCAAACTTTTCTGCCACCAGCGCCGCCACATCCTGGTTCAGCACATCATCCCAAATGATCTCCAAATTCTCAAATTCGCCCACGGTCTTTTCCAGGATGGGTGCCAGACGCTTGTCCAGCTCCACGGCGCAGACCTTTTTGGCCCGCAGGCAAAGCTGCTGGGTGAGCGGGCCGATACCGGGGCCGATCTCCAGCACGCCGGCGGTTTCATCCACGCCGGCCTGCTCGGCAATGGACTCCGGCACCCAGCGCTGGGTCAGAAAATTCTGGCCCTTGGCCTTGGAAAAATGGAAGCCGTGCTCGGCAAGCAGCGGTTTCATCACATTGATGTCACATACATTGATCATAGCGCACCTCGAAACAACATAGTTGGGTTTAGTATAGCAGGAAAAGTCGCTTTTTTCAATGGCAGGGTTGACATTTGGGCCGATTTGTGCTAAATTTTCTTTTGTTACAGGCTGTGATGAAGACATGCGCTGCGAGAAAGACCCTCAGAGAGGAGCCGGTTGGTGGAAAGGCTCCGGGAAACTGCCAATGCGATACCACTTCTGAGCCGATGGTCGGAAATGGCCATCCGGGTGCGCCCGTTAAAGCGCCAATGAGTGACGGCTGCGGCCGTAACCAGGGTGGAACCGTGGAATACTTTTGTATCCCACCCCTGATTTTGTCAGGGGATGGGTATTTTTTATACCTTTTCCCCAATAAAAAAGGAGGAAAACCCAAATGGAAAACGAAAATCTGTACACCTTTGAAAATCCCGAGTACCGCAAGACCTACTGGCACACCACCTCCCACATCATGGCCCAGGCTGTCAAGCGTCTGTGGCCCGAGGTGCAGCTGGCCATCGGCCCCGCCATCGAGGAAGGCTTCTACTACGACTTCGACGCTCCCTTCTCCTTCACTCCCGAGCATTTGGAGAAGATCGAAGCTGAGATGAAGAAGATCTGCAAGGAGCGCATCCGTCTGGAGCGCAGCGAGAAGCCCCGTGCCGAGGCCATCGCTTATATGGAAAGCCTGAATGAGCCCTACAAAGTGGAGCTCATCAACGATCTGCCCGAGGATGCCATCATTTCCTTCTACACTCAGGGCGATTTCACCGACCTGTGTGCCGGCCCTCACGTGGACCACACCGGCCGTATCAAGCACAACGGCTTCAAGCTGACCAAGTCCTGCGGCGCTTACTGGCGTGGCGACAGCAACCGCAAGATGCTGCAGAGAATCTACGGCGTTGCCTTCCCCAGCAAGGAAGAGCTGGACCTGTACCTGGAAAAGCAGGCTGAGGCCCTGAAGCGCGACCACAACAAGCTGGGCCGTGAGCTGGAATTCTTCACCACCGTCGAAGAGATCGGCCAGGGCCTGCCCATCCTGCTGCCCAAGGGTGCCCGTGTCATTCAGACCCTGCAGCGCTGGGTCGAGGACGAGGAGCAGAAGCGTGGCTACCTGCTGACCAAGACCCCCCTGATGGCTAAGTCCGACCTGTACAAGATCTCCGGTCACTGGGATCACTACCGTGACGGCATGTTCATCCTGGGCGATCCCGATGATGAGACCAAGGAGTGCTTCGCACTGCGTCCCATGACCTGCCCCTTCCAGTACCAGGCCTACCTGAACCGTGCCCGTTCCTACCGTGACCTGCCCATGCGCTTGGGCGAGACCTCCACCCTGTTCCGCAACGAGGATTCCGGCGAGATGCACGGCCTGATCCGTGTCCGTCAGTTCACCATTTCCGAGGGCCACCTGGTTCTGCGTCCCGATCAGCTGGAAGAAGAGTTCAAGGGTTGCCTGGAGCTGGCCAAGTACCTGCTGGATACCGTGGGCATGCTGGAAAACTGCTCTTTCCGCTTCAGCCAGTGGGATCCCGCCCGTGCCGGCATCAAGTATGAAGGCACTGCCGAGCAGTGGAACGAGGCTCAGAGAGTCATGGGCGAAATCCTGGATAACCTGGGCGTGAAGTACGAGGTTGGTATCGACGAGGCTGCCTTCTATGGCCCCAAGCTGGACATCCAGTACAAGAACGTCTTTGGCAAGGAAGACACCATCGTCACCATTCAGATCGACATGCTGCTGGCTGAGAAGTTCGGCATGGAGTACACCGACTCCGACGGTCAGAAGAAGATCCCCTATATCATCCACCGCACCAGCCTGGGCTGCTACGAGCGCACCCTGGCCTACCTCATCGAGCGTTACGCCGGTGCCCTGCCCCTGTGGATGATGCCCACCCAGGTCAAGGTCCTGCCCATTACCGACCGTGCTCATGAGTACGCCAAGGAGCTGTCCGCCAAGCTGAATGCCATGAACATTCATGCCGAGACCGACTGCCGCTCCGAGAAGCTGGGCTACAAAATCCGTGAGGCCCAGATGCAGAAGATCCCCTATATGCTGGTCATCGGCGACCGGGATATGGAAAACGGCACCGTTTCCGTCCGTACCCGCAAGGGTGAGGACCTGGGTGCCATGACTCCCGATGAGTTCATCGCCAAGTGCCTGATGGAGATCGCCTCCAAGAGCAAGGAAGTCTGATAATCCCATACGCAAAGCCGACAGGTTTCATTGCCTGTCGGCTTTTCTGCGCTTGCCAAAATACGCATCGGATGCTATCATACAGATATACAAGCGGAAAGGAAGCACACAATATGCAGTTTGTATGGCGTGACTATGACCCCGACTCTATGGGTTACATCGAAAGCTGGCTGGATGAAAGTGCTGTCCGTTCCACGGGGTTAGAGGACGGTTTTCGTGCCTTCTACGAATATTGGGCAAACGAAGACGGATACCATGTGGGTGAAAACTTTTGGAGCAAAGTAGTTTTTGAAGGCGACAAGCCCTTTGCCACTGCTGCCTTTGGTTTGTACGAAGGAAAAATCATCCTGATGGAAATCGTTGTGGATCCCCAACAGCGGGGCCGGGGCAAGGGTGCAAAACTGCTGCGGGAACTACTGGAAAACGAGGAAATCCTTGGCTTCACCATCCAGGAAAGTGAAGCAGTAATTTTTCTCGGCAATCTTGCCTCTCAAAAGGCCTTTGAAAAGGCCGGTTTTGAATATCACCACACCCACAAAGATGGGGATGCCGTAATCTATGTTTACAAACGCACCACTCCTAACGAAAAATAACCGCAACTTTCCACATAAAAAGCCCGACAGGATCACACCTGTCGGGCTTTTGACGATACATCATTTCTTTTTCTTACCGTGGGCGATTTTGTCGTAGATCAACACGCCGGCGATCACGATCGCCAAAGCGCTTGCCACCAGGAAGATCACCATCCAGGTGGAGAACGGCGCCTCATCCGCCACCGGCAGTTGTCCATCCGGCGTAACGGGCTTGGGATTGGCAGGCTTCGTCGCAGGCTGGGTGGGCTGTTCGGAAGGCTGGGTCGGCTGGGCGGGCTGAGTCTCCGGCTCTGTCGGCTCCACGGGAGGCTCCGTGGGCTTCTGCGCATCCAGGAAGGCCTTATATCCATCGATGATCTGAGTCAGAGAGCCGACATTGGCGCCTGCATAAGCATCCGGGGCACCTTCCGGCAGCTGGCGGTGGTCATAGCGGGTAGTATAAGAATAGGCGATGTCCAGCAGCAGCTGCTCCTGGTTTCTGGGCGCTGCGATCTCCATGCCAATGCCGCAACCCAGGGAATGCAGGCCGATGGGCACCGTGATCTCCGGCAAACTGGCAGAAGGAGAAAGGACACGGCAGTTATTGACCAGCTGCTGATCCCACACGCTCCAGTACTTGCCATTGGCATCGGTGCCGGTCCGCAGGGGCGTAGTCAGGTAAGTGGGGAACACAACAGCGCAGATCTCGTTGCGATCCAGGAAACGCTGGAACGCATCATGGAAGGCATCCTTTTTGGCGTTATCATTGGTGTTGAAAGTCGCCTGGGACAGATTGAATATCTGAGAGAAAGAGACCTCTACCAGTTCCGCACCGCAGACCCGCAGCTCTTCCAGGGCTGCTTCAAAGGCCGCCACCACTTCGGGATCGAAGTTGGAGGCATTTCGCTCCGGAATGCTGGACACAGGATAGGACAGTTCCTTCAAAATGCCGATCCGCAGGCCCTGCAGGGCATTACCGTTGAGGTTTTTCGTGTAGCCGTAAGCACCACCGGTCAGGACATCCAGCATCAGCGCCTGGTCATAGACCGTGCGGGTAATGGCACCGGGGATATCCCGGCTGCTGTTGAGTTTGGTGACACCCTTCAGAGAAACCAGGCCATGGGTGGCCCGGAGGCTGACACAACCGGCATAGGCTGCCGGCAGGCGCAGGGAGGAATTGGTATCGGTGCCCAGGCTGGCAACGGTAAAATTCAAAGAAACAGACACCGCACTGCCGCCGGAAGAGCCGGCGGAAGAAATATAGGTGCTGTATGCATTCTTCGTCTGACCCACTGCCTCACTGACAGAGTTCCAGGCGCTTTGGGCATCGGTGCTCATATTGGCCTTGGCGATGATCACCGCACCCTCTGCCAACAAATAATCCACGACCTCAGCATTGGCATCGGCGATCTGGCTGTCATTTTTCCGATGGCCGTTTGTGGTGTGATAACCGACCAGGTCGATATTATCCTTAATGACGATGGGAACGCCGAACAGGATGCCCCTGTCCGCTCCCTCGGCCATGGCCTGGTCCCGCTGCCGTGCCACATCCAGGGCATCGTCGCAGATGGTAATAAAGCAGTTATAGGGCTCATTATATGTACGGATCCGCTCCAAATAGTAGGCCGTCAGTTCTTCGCAGCTGACCAATCCCAAGTCGATGGCTTCCCGGAGGGTGGCAATATCCGCCTCGTACAGCGACGACAGAATGGCCTCACGGCCCACCGAAAAGCCGTCCACCGGCTGTGCCTGGACAGGGATCATCGCAGCCAACAACAGGATAAGGATCAAAAATGCCAAAATCCGCTTCATGCTTTTTCTCCTTATTTCGATAATATCTGCATTATATACCCAATGCAGAAAAAAAGCAACCAAGTTGGCCCCAACATTTTCCCCTATGACTTGTTTTCTGGCAAAAAATGTGATATCATGGACAAAATGTTTTCGGAGGTGGATTATGCCCTGCTGCATTCTGCTCATACCGGCAGGCGTTCTCGCCTTTTTGGCGGCAGGCACCGGATGGAAGATTCTCCGGCAGACCCGGGGCACGAAAGGTGACTTCCGGTGGCTGTTGGTATTGGGCACCCATGTGCGAGGCACAGAACCAACCTCCATGCTTCGTGACCGCATTGAAGCCGCAGCGGCCTATCTCAAGGCCCATCCGGATGTGCGCTGCATCGTTTCCGGCTGTCTCGGCCGCAAAAGCAACATTACGGAAGCCGAATGTCTGTATCGGGAACTGGTGAAGCTGGGCATCGACGAAGCCCGGATCCTGCGGGAGACCAAAGCAGCTTCCACCATGGACAACCTGGTTTTTTCCCTGGCGCTGATCGAGAAGGTCTCCGGCAGCCGGCCGGAAACCGTTGGCATTCTCTCCAGCGAGTTTCACCTTCTGCGGGCCCGGATGTGTGCCGAACGGCAAGGCGTTAAAGCCGTGCTGTTGCCGGCGATAACCAGTCACAAGCCAACACTGATCCTGTATTTTTTCCGCGAGATCCTCGCGGTATGGTATTATTCATTTTCTAAATTAAGGGAGGAAAAACAATGATTGAAATGAAGCATGCCGATTTCGCCTGGGAGCAGGCAGCGGCTCTTCTGGCCATCGACTCCCCTTCCGGTTACACCGAGAAGGCAGCCGTTTGGGTCAAGGAGGCCTTTGAAGCTCTGGGTTTTGCTGCACACATCACTGTCAAGGGCGGCGTGATCATCGACCTGGGCGGCAAGAATGCCGAGGACGGTCTGCTGCTGGAGGCCCATGGTGACACCCTGGGTGCTATGGTTTCTCTGGTCAAGGGCAACGGCCGGCTGAAGCTGACCCCTCTGGGCGGCATGAACCCCAACAATGCCGAGACTGAAAATGTCCGGGTCTATACCCGGGACGGCAAGGTCTACGAAGGCACCTGCCAGCTGGCAAACGCCTCTGTCCACGTCAACGGCGACTACTCCTCCGCCAAGCGCAGCTGGGACACCGTAGAGATCGTGCTGGACGAGGATGTGAACTCTGCCGCTGATACCCGGAAGCTGGGCATTGAAGTTGGCGACATCGTCTGCTTTGACCCTAGAACCCGCCGCACCGCATCCGGCTACCTCAAGAGTCGCTTCCTGGATGACAAGCTGAGTGTAGGTATTCTGCTGGGCTTTGCCAAGTATCTTGCTGACAACCAGATCGTGCCTGAGCGCCGTGTTTGGGCCCATGTGACGGTTTACGAAGAAGTGGGCCACGGCGGTTCCGCTTCCGTGCCTGCCGGCATCACCGAGGCCATTTCCGTGGATATGGGCTGCGTGGGCGACGGTCTGCAGTGCACCGAGCGCCAGGTCAGCATCTGCGCCAAGGACTCCGGCGGCCCCTACAGCTATGAGGTGGTAGGCAAGCTCATCGAAGCCGCCAAGAAGACGGAAGCCGACTATGCCGTGGATGTCTACCCCTTCTACGGCTCCGACGTGGAAGCTACCCTGCGCAGCGGTGTGGACATCCGCCACGGTCTCATCGGTGCCGGTGTTTACGCCAGCCACGGCTATGAGCGCAGCCACATCGACGGTGTGATGAACACCCTGAAGGTACTCTGCGGCTATCTGAACGTATAAAAAGGAGACATATCTATGGATACTATTAACAGCGTATTGCTGCCCATCGTACAAAAGATCAATGGCTTTTTGGCCGACTACATTCTGGTGTTCCTGCTGGTGGCAGCCGGTCTGTTCTTCACCATTCGCACCGGCTTTGTTCAGCGCTATCTGGGCAAGGGTCTGAAAAGCATTTTCGGCAATCTGAGCCTGAAGGGTAAGAAGCAAGAAAGCGGCATGAGCTCTTTCCAGGCTGTCGCAACCGCAATTGCCGCTCAGGTCGGCACCGGCAATATCGTCGGTGCATCCGGCGCCATCCTGGCCGGTGGTCCCGGCGCCATCTTCTGGATGTGGGTCATCGCGTTCCTCGGCATGGCTACCATTTATGCGGAGGCTGTCCTGGCACAGCATACCCGCATCAAGACCGAGGACGGCGAGGTCATGGGCGGTCCCGTTTACTACATCACCCACGCCTTCAAGGGTAAGTTTGGCAAATTCCTGGCTGGTTTCTTCGCCATTGCCATCACCCTGGCTCTGGGTTTCTTTGGCTGCATGGTTCAGTCCAACTCCATCGGTTCTACCATCCAAACCGCTTTCGGTATTCCCTCCTGGATCGTTGGCATCGTGCTGGTTGCCATCTGCGCCATGATTTTCATCGGCGGTACCCAGCGCCTGGCATCCGTCACCGAAAAGCTGGTCCCCATCATGGCAGCCCTCTTCCTGGCAGGCGGCCTAATCGTAATTGTCGCCCGCATCCAGCATCTGCCTGAAACCTTCGCTATGATCTTCAAGTACGCCTTTGCGCCTCAGGCCATCATCGGTGGTGCTTTCGGCGCTGCGCTGAAGTCCGCTGTTTCCCAGGGTGCCAAGCGGGGCCTGTTCTCCAACGAGGCCGGTATGGGTTCTACCCCCCATGCCCACGCCCTGGCAAATGTTAAGACCCCTCATGAGCAGGGCATCGTTGCTGTGGCAGGCGTCTTTATCGACACCTTCGTGGTGTTGACGCTGAATGCACTGGTCATCATCTGCACTCTGTACGCCGGCGACGGCCCTCTGGCTGGCTGCGGTGCTGCCGCCGCCCAGACGGTTTTGACCAAGACCAACCTGGCCCAGACCGCCTTCGGTGTGGTCTATGGCGAAAAGGTGGGTGCCATTTTCGTCGCCGTCGCCCTGTTCTTCTTTGCCTTCTCCACCATCCTTGGTTGGAATATGTTTGGTAAAGTGAATGTAAACTATCTGTTCGGCAAGAAGGGCATCCTGCCCTACACCCTCATCTCCCTGATCTTCATCTTCCTGGGCACCATGATGTCCTCCGACCTGGTTTGGGAGCTGACCGATACTGCCAACTACCTGATGGTTCTGCCCAATGTCATCGGTCTGATCGGCTGCGCAGGCCTGGTCCGGACGCTGGTCAAGAACAAGTAAGCTACCCAAATACCAACCATGCCCCGGCTGCCAAAGCCGGGGCATTTTCATTTGCGAAACACAGTAAATCGGGATTTAACGTACTGTTCCGTAGGGGAGGGTCTTGACCCTCCCTAAACCTAAAACATTAGGAGTTGTTCGTGTAACGCTGTCATTGTAACATATTTGCGGAATCTTACAGCACAATCATCGTTATGCTGAGGGAGGGTCAAGACCCTCCCCTACGAAAAGGCGGAACGATAAACGAAAATTGCACAGTTACAAAAATCACCCCGGTGGGACCGGGGTGATTTTTGCATAAGAGGGAAGAACGCAAGTTGCGAATCAGTTGTTGGGGAATTCTTCGATCAGACCCAGATCCAGCTGCATGATCAGCTTGGCGTCGGTGGTATTGACCTTGCCGTCGCCGTTGACATCGCCCAGCAGAACATTGCCCTGGGTGGTAACTTCCACCAGCATAGCGGGCCAAACTTCATCGCCGGAATTTGCAAACAGCAGAGCCTCGCAGGTCAGGTTCTCTTCGTCCAGAGTCAGACGATAGAAATCGCTGGTGGAGCCGGTGTAGCTGGAGAAGTACAGGTTGCCATCATCACCCATGACCATGGAGCTCAGGGTCAGTACGCTTTCATCCAGTCTGGTGGGCGTCCAACCCATAGCCTCCATGTTGGACTGGTAGAAGACGGGCTCGGTGGAGTTGTAGAACTCGCCGTCGAAGTAAGCACACAGCTTCCAGACATTGCCGTTGTCATCCAGCAGGAAGATTTCTTCTGCCTCGTAAGTCTGGCCGGCATCCTCTACGGTGACGATATCACCCACGGCGATGGCCACAAATTCGTAGGCACCGGTGGCAAGAAGATAATCGAACAGTTCCCAGGCCTCAGTATCAGCGGTATTTGCCGGATCCTTGGCAGGCATCCAGTAGGAGCCACTGATCATATGGACACGGTCAGTCGTTTCGTCAGAGAACAGCTTACTGTAGGCCATATCATAGATCTGACCATCCCAAGTGCCCAGAGCCTCAGAAATACCGGTGGTCATATCCACACGGACAACGGTCTGTGCAGAGCCATCCAGACCCAGCAGGTCACCGCTGGAAGTCTTGGTTGCGCCCAGCAGCACGGTATCCAGCGCAATGCCGGGGGTCCAGGTATCGGTTTCCATCAGATTCCAGTTGAACTGAATGGGATAGCCCAGTTCATCCAGGACAACGCCTTCCAGATTCACGGGCAAGGTTTCAACGGTCACGGTGACGGAAGCGGAAACGCTGGGATCCAGGACGGAGGTAGCGGTAACGGTGGTGGTACCCAGCTTCATGGCGGTGATCAGACCATACTGATTCACATCCACGATGGAGGGATCGGCGGAAGTCCAAACCACATCACGGTTGGAAACATTCCAAGGCAGGATCGTGACTTCCAGGCGGGCAGAGTAGCCTCTGAACAGAGTCATGCTCTCAGCGCCCAGCTCGAAGGTGGTCATCTCATTGGTGGGATCATCCCAAGTGCCGCTGGTGCCTTCCTGAGGAATAACCAGTGCCACCAGCTGATGGCCCAGATCATTGTAGCGCTTGTAGGTATTGTTCGTAACATCCAGCTCGTACAGGTAGCAGTAATCCACAGGACCCCAGAACTTCTCGACGGCGTAATGACCCAGATAGACCACCTTGCCGGTCTCGGCGTTGTACTCCATAGCCTGGGTACCCATGGTAGCATAGACTGCCCCATATTCGTCGGTCAATTCCATTCTGTAGACAGGCTGGTCCATTGCATCCAGAGTGAACGAATAGACTCTGGTGGAACCAAGCTCGTTGCAATAGAAGGTGCCGTTTGCGTCGCAAGCCAGGGTGTTGGTGTCCAGGCCAACGATGCCGATCACAGTCAGCTCGCCATCAAGCTTATCAACGGTGTACAGGGTAGACACACCATTTGCGTCGTAGCCAATGCCGTAGATCTTGTCATCGACAGGGTTGTAAGCCATATCCTCGAATACAACGCCGAGATTGCGGATACGCACCATATCGGACAGGTCACCCTCAGGCATGACATACAGATCGCCCTTGGTATCGCAGGCGAACACATAGTGGTCATAGATGGTAGCAGCGTTGAACACAACACCATCGGTCTCGCAGTAGATGCTCAGATTGTAGTAGCTGGAATTGTAGGAGAAGCTGGTCCAGTAGTAATCGTATTCCTTGTCGAAGGCGATCAGATCAGGCAGAGGAGGTACATTGCCCAAATCCATGCGCAGTTCATAGGTGGTGACATTGTAAGCGTAGTCGTAAACCTGGATCAGGAACTTGCTGCCGTTTGCCTTGCTCAGGTCCAGCTCATAGGAATAAGTTTCGCCGGGAACGGCCTCTTCCTTGGAGCCGGTGTAGCTCAGCAGAGTCTTGCCGGAGCCATTGTACATAGCAACACCTGCAACATACTGGTTATCCAGAGCTTCCACAGTCAGCTTGTTGTTCTCCACATCCACAACAACATTGGAAACGGTGGGTGCGGTGCTATCCATGGTCAGAGGGATGGTCAGCGTTGCGCCGTGGCCCAGAGCCTCCCAATTTACAGTGCCATCTTCGTTGACATAGTACTCAGGAGCGGTTTCCACGATGAACTCGATGGTATTACCTTCGGCAACATTGCGGGGTGCCCACTGCATGCGGTAGGAATGGTAGCCTTCCATCCACATCTGCATGAAGAATACAACGCCATAGTAAGGCGCCTGGATCTTGCCGGACTCATACTGACGCAGGATCTCACCGGTAGCGGTGTTGACAGCGGTCAGGCGGCTGTTATAAGCGTTACGGATGGTGTCGATCTCCAGGTCGTAGATCTTATCACCATTTTTGTTGTTGAACGCATTACGCTCGGGATGGTAGACGCTATCGGGGACGACAGGGTTACCGCCCAGGTAGTAGGTATAACCGGGTTCGCGGGCATACTCAACGGACAGAGAATTCGTCTGGGTATTACCGGTGTAGGGATCATACATCTCTTCGCCGGTGGCATAGGTCTGGGCGCTGCCCTTCTCATACATGGAAGGATCGGTCCAGTTGCCATAGAAGCCCAACACGGGGATGGAGTGACAGGTGCCGTCAACACCTTCCTCGTCAGCGACAGCATCGGCATAAACAAATGCCTCGATGTAAGCGCCGTTGATATAGATCTCGTCCAGATATGCCTTCTGATCCTCGGTCAGAGTCAGAGTGACAGTAACCTCGGTCTCACCGTTTGCAGGGACAGTGACGGTTTCGCCGGTGCTCCACTCGGCAACAAAGTCCAAAGCAGTAGTAGCGGTATCCAGATAGATAGCCAGCTCGCTATCGTTGCCTGCCTCAGCGGCAGCATTGTTGGCGTAGTACAGGAAAGCATCCTGGGTGAACATATCAGCGGACAGAACGAAAGTCTTTTCTACGTTCTCCAGGTTGTTGATAGAGAAGGTGAAGGAGTAGACGCCGTTACGGTCAGGATCATCGCCCAGCTCTACCTTTACCTTGCCGTCAGCCATGCCATCGACCAGGATGAAGGAATCGGTATTGACAGCGGCCAGGATGTCGACCATACCTGCACCCTGCTGCATGACGGCATAATAGTTGCCATTAGCATCCTTCAGAGGCAGAGCAGTGGACATCAGGATGCTCTGGATCAGCGCACGGTCGGTCATGCCCTGCTGGGACAGGCCTCTGGTCTCGATGGCCTGCTTCATCAGTGCAATGAAGCCGGAAACCTGAGGCGTTGCCATAGAAGTACCGGACATCAGCTCGTACTGATTGGTTTCGGGGATATCGCCCTTGACGGAGTAGATGTTGCCGCCAGGTGCGGTGATTTCGGGCTTCAGGGTCAGGTCACCGGGAACGCCCCAGGAGGAGAAACCGCTCATGGTATAGTACTCGGTGTTCTCCACATTGGCGAAGTTACCATCCTTGATGGTCAGCTTACCGGTGTAGTAAGTCACGCCATTTTCAGCGGTAACAGCCTGGGAGTTTTCTCTTACCTGATTGCCCTTTACCATGGAGATCAGGACACAGGGAGCATCTTCCCAGTAGCCATCCAGCATCATGTTGATGCCTTCTGCTACATTATTATAAATGATGGTAGCGATTGCGCCGTGGTCATAGGCAACCTGTGCCTTATCGGCGAAATTGGTCTCGCCACGGGATACAAAGACGATCTTGCCCGTCACATCGATGCCTTCATAGTCAGAATCCACACCGATGCCGTCGAGGAACACATATTCATATTCCACGCCCTGGCCATTGGGGTCCAGGCTGGTCAGAGGCTCGTTCCAGCCGTTCTCGCCTTCCCGATAGCCGATATTGATACCGCCAACCTGGATGGTGGGGCCAACATAGCCATCGTTCTCAACGGATGCGACGGTAAATGCATTGGGGTAAGTACTGGGAGAACCGGCGGTCTGGAAGTTAACATCCTCGATATACAGGTTGGGAACAACACCGGAGGAGTAAGCAGCCCAGTAACCGGCGTTACCGGCAGCCATAGCCACCACAGAATCGGTCTCGACCAGGTAGTTCATCAGTTCCTGGTAAGCGCTGCTGGGCGTTACGAAGCCGGCGCTCTCGGAACCTAGGGACAGATTGATGGCATCGCAGTCCAGAACGATGGCATCCTCAATGGCAGCCATGTAATCGGACTCGTAGCAGCCGCCGTCCTTACCAAAGACCTTCATAACGATGATCTGTGCATCGGGTGCGTTACCCAGCATAGCGACGGTATCGGCAGCGGAAACATACTCACCGTTCTTCTCCAGGTAGCGGTTCGCAGCGGAGATACCGGCAACATGGGAACCGTGGGAACCCTGGGAGTCGTTATCGTGGGTGATATCCACATCCATATCCAGGTAGTTGTAGCCGAAGGGAGCCTTCATATTGAAGTACAGATCCTCAGCGGTCAGCTCAGGATTACGCTCGGCAACGTTCAGCTCAGGCAGCTTTGCCATCACTTCTTCGGCGTCCAGCAAATCCAGGCTTGCCACATACTCTTCGTAGCTCATGCCAGCCATCTCGGCATTTTCCTTCAGCGCATAGACATATGCATCGGGATCAAAGGACTGATGGTCAGTGTCCAAACCGGTATCGACAACAGCGATACGGGTGCCGCCGCCGGTGTAACCGGTTTCCCAAACATGGGTAGCGCCGGTCATATTGGCAGAGACCATCATGTTGGGCTTGTTAACGGTGCTGGTCACTGCCTCATTGGGCAGATAGCGGGTCTCGATCACGACCTGCTTGACACCGGGAACATTGATGATGTTCTTGATCTGGCCGTACTGCACATTGGCAGAGATCAGGTTGGCAGCCAGAGTCAGATTCCAGACAACATCCAGCTTCTGGCCCATGGCCTGCTCGATGCGGGCGGTGACGGCAACCTGGTCGTTTCTCAGCTGGTTA
Source organism: Faecousia sp. (assembly GCA_045638785.1). Classification (GTDB taxonomy): domain Bacteria; phylum Bacillota; class Clostridia; order Oscillospirales; family Oscillospiraceae; genus Faecousia. The sequence goes on along the minus strand of JAZUBW010000121.1, from coordinate 19,889 downwards.
CGGTAGTTCATAGCCTCGGCATTGTTTGCAACGCCCTGGGTAGAGAAACCGGCCTGCAGTGTGGGTGCCTGGGTCATGACGATGGAGACACGAACGACCTCATTGTCGTCATATATCATCGTATGATTGTTGTTTACGGTCTGCTGGGGACGCAGAGGATTGCTGACGGCACTGTTGGCGATCAGATCAAAGCTGACGCCACTGCCCACCACGGCGCTTGCGGGAAGCACAATGCCTGCCAGTAGGACAAAAACCACCAGCATGGAGATAAAACGATTCGCGAAACGGTTTTTCATAGCGATTCTCCTTTTGCATATTTTTCGGAGCAGACAGCCCGCCCCATGTTTCGATGCACTTAGTTGCATGTTTTGACCAAGTCTTCATGGCCTGTGTTTACAATATAGCATCATGATTTTTATTTGTCAACTGGTTATCAACAAGAACCCGCAGGGAATACCTTGCAAAATTCGGCATATTGCACAAATACTATTTGTGGCGTTTTGCAAGTTCCTGCGGGTCTCTTTTGATATTAAGCTGCAAGTTCCTTATCCCAGCAGAAGAGACTCCAGCTGGTGCAGGAAATGGACCAAAACTTCCCGGTCTGCCTCGTAATAATTCTTCTGTCCCTCTTTCTTTTGGTGCAGGAAGCCGTAGCTACACAGCAGCGTCAGGCTACGGGACATATTACTGGGATCCATACCCACCGCCTCCGACAGTTCCAGGCTGTAGGCGCGGCCCTTGCAGAGCCGACCCAGGATCTCCAGGCGCTTTTTGTCGCTGAGGGCCTTCAGGGCCTGGCTGAACATCTCGTAGGTCATATTCTGATCTCTCCGGCGGCGTTCCACGCTGGCGCCGTTGCCCAGGTAAAGATAGCTGCAGTTTTCGATCATGTCAGACTTACGATAAGTCAGGAAGTTATAATTCATGACGAAAATGGCCACGGTGGTCATTTCCCTCTCGTGATCAAACAATTTCTGTTCTACTGCGTTCTCAATATATTCCAGCGGAGAAATCTCGGATTTTTCCCAGTATTGCACCCGTTCTTCCAACAACCAATCCATTTTTCGAATCGTCGTTTTCAGCCGTTCTGCCACCGGCGCAATCAGTTTTGCCAGTTCATCCAAGGTCTCATCGAAGTTACGCAGGGCCTTGCAGAGGGTGATTTGGAATTCCGCCGGAAGGCTTAGCGCACAAACCTGCTCAAAGAAATCGCCGGGGCAGCAGCCGCCGAAGGTGAAATCCAGGCCCATAATGTGATAGCCCTGAATCCAGGCGCCTTTTTGCTGCAAATACCACCAATTTTTGCGGATTTCTTCAATATTTTCAAAGAAATCCGGCTTTTTCAAGGTAAAAAAAGAGAAAACAAGCAAACGTGCCAGGCAAGTACCCTCCTGCTTGTCACCGGCGGCCACTTTGCCGAAGAACTTGCGCAGCTGGGGATCCTGGGAGGAAAGGCCCATGCAAGTTTCCTCCAGAATACTCTGCAGATCTTCTGCCTGCCGAACGGCCCGATCCGGGTCCGTGGTACCCTCCGCCGCCATCTGCAGGCTCAGAATGGAACGGTAGGAAATTCCATTGACAAACTTGTACAATAATTCTATGGTCTCATAAAGCAAGTAATGATCCCGCACAATTTGAAAACCCATATATTCACTCTCTTTCCGGAGACACGCAGATCCCCTTGGTGTATAACTATAATCTATGTAAGGACCTTTCAAAAGTCAAGAAATATTTATTTTGCCGGGAAATAGGCGAAAAACTGTCATTCATTTTTTGTTCATTTTTCACAGTATTCAAAATTGGATGCTTTGTCCCCGGCATTGTCATCGGCAAAATCGCTTTTCTTAGCATAATGTTACACAATGCAATTCTTTTATTGCACAAAAACACCATTTAGGCGGCATTCTATGATCCCCAAGACCTGCGCCTATGTATGGATGGTCCTGATCGGATATTCGGCCATGAAAAAAAGCTGTCAAATGATGCAAAGGACCGCAGCCCGCCGTGCTGCGGTCCTTTTTTCGAAAATAATTTATCAATCTTCAGCGATCCATTTCTTTGCCCAGGAAAACAGGCGCTGTGACATGGGCATGAAAGCCACTTCCCCACCCTGTTTCAAATGCATAAAGGTGTCGATAATGTCCCTTTCCTCCAGCAAGGCCACCGCACGCAGGTCCTTCAGTTGGCGCAGATAGGTTCCCGTCTGTAAAAAGACGATGGCCTGTACAACGAAGGAGGCCGCTTTATACAGGCCCCGCAGGATCTCATCACTTTTCTCATAAAGCATGTTGTGGACGCATCCGTGATAGATGTTGCAGGCACCAAGCTTGATGGCTCTGCGGACGGCATCTTCATTCACCAGGGCCAAAATTTCCTCCAGGCTTCCCCGGATAGGCGTGGTGTCATAGCAAAACTGAAACAGGTCAGACGATTCCCAATTGAGAATTTCCCGCTTTCCGGAGAGGAAGCCACATAACAGCTGCCTGTGGGGCAAGGTCTCCAGCATGGTGCGATAGCTTTCAATATCCGATTCTAACAGTTCATCAAGGATCACAACCATGTCAATATCGCTGTGTTCCGTGGCTTCCCCACGGCCATAGCTACCCTGCAGACCCACAAACCAGACACGGTTTCCAAAGGTGGTGTCCAGTTTTTGCAAATATTCGCTAAGAAAGGAAGTCAGATCAATCATTGGGATTACCTCACTCATTTTTATATAGGACGATATGGGACTCGAGTTAATCATTGTTTCGCTCGGTCGAGCCCTCGCAAGCGGCGCTCATCCGCGCCGCATTTGATCTGTTCGAGTCCTATATCTTATTGTTCATCAAAAAGAAAAACCACACCTTTTGGTGTGGTTCTTCTTTTTGGTGGACGATATAGGACTCGAACCTATGACCTTCCGCACGTCAAGCGGATGCTCTAGCCAGCTGAGCTAATCGTCCAGGAACTTGGATATTATAGCATGCGAATTTATATTTGTCAAGACTTTTTTCGCAAAATTTGATATTTTTCGGGTCAATGCGTACATGATTTATTACGAAGGTCAATAGGCGGACGATATAGGGCTCGATTTAATCAAGGTAGCCACCAGTTTTTGAACTGGTGGCAGCAACATGCCACCGGCATGTTGCGATTAGATCTGTTCGAGTCCTATATCTTATTGTCCACCAAAAAGAAAAACCACACCTTTTGGTGTGGTTTCTTTTTGGTGGACGATATAGGACTCGAACCTATGACCTTCCGCACGTCAAGCGGATGCTCTAGCCAGCTGAGCTAATCGTCCAGGCGCTTGGGTATTATAGCAGGAATATACGGATTTGTCAATACCTTTTTTCACTTTTATCCGGTCACGCCGTCCATTTCCTGCCCTGCCGTAAAACGGATCACCAGCCGATTGGGCAGGCACACGATCTGGGCACCGCCGGCGCAGAATCCCCGGTCCATGCAGTAGTGATCCGGGCAATCAGCCTCCGTCACAGCAACCTTACCATCCTTTACCGTAACGATATTGGTGCCATTCTTCCCTTCCACGGTGATCTGCCGGTCGACGCGCAGATCCAGCTGGCACAGCAGTTCGCCGTCAGACCAAACCTCCACGAAGGACGCATCCGTTCGGGGCCACAGAAGCCACAAGCTCAAGCCCGCTGACAGCACCAGCATCAATGCCAGCAGCAAAATCCAAATTCTCGTTTTCATGACAGGATCACCTCATATGCACAGCCGGAAAGGGACACGCCCTCAGTGGCATAAATGCTGCCGTCCGTCAGCAGGAACACAGCTTCAAAATCCCGGTTGGCCCGCCAGAAGGCGCAGGCCTCCTCCAGGCCCATGACGAACAGAGCCGTGGACAGGGCATCCGCCATCGTGCCATCGGCGCAGATTACCGTCACGGAGCACAGACCGCTGTCGGCAGGCAGGCCGGTTTCCGGATTCAGGATATGATGGTAGCGGACGCCGTCTTGCTCAAAATAGCGCTGATAGTCCCCGGAAGTGACCACCGCCATGGAACCCGACACGGACAGCACGCCCAAGGCATCGCCGCCCTCAGGGTTTTGAATACCCACCTTCCATTTCTGCCCGTCGGGTTTATTGCCGTAAGTCTGCACATTGCCGCCCAGGTTCACAATGGCCCGGTCCACATCGTAGGATTCCAACAGCTTTGCGATTTGGCTGCCGGCATAGCCCTTGACGATGGCGCCCAGGTCCCATTTCTCCTCCAGGTTGGCTTTTTCCAGTTCGCCGCTACCGGGCACCTGATGGGAATCATCGTAAAAGCCCCACAGGGCGATGACGCTGCCGAGTTTTGGATCAAAGGCGCCGCCTGTCTTTTCCTGCAAGGCCAAGGCCTGATCCAGCAGAGCCTGCTGGGCGCTGTCAGGGCTGCCCTCTCCCCTGTTCAGAGCGGACAGCAAAGAGGTTTCATCGGTGGCAGACCAGGTTTTTTCCAGGCGCTGCAGCATCTGCACCACATCTTCCAGGGCCTGCTGGCGGTCATTTCCCCAAATTTGAATGTCCATGACGGTATCCATGCAAAAGACCGTCTGCTGGGCGCAGGGCTCCGATGCAGCGCAGCCCATCAGCAGAGAAAGCAGCAGCACGATTGGCAGAATTTTTCGCACATCATCGCCCCCTTTCGTTTTTCATAGTATAGCAAATCCGCAATCAAAAGGCAATCGGGATTTTTCGGCAAAAAAGCGGCGCACGACCGTGCACCGCTTTTGTTATTACTGGGCCATTCTGGCCTTATTGAGCTTGTCTGCCTTGCAGAACAGGAAATAACCGATGATAAACAGCACCACCAGGACACTGACAGCCAGGTTGGCATTCTGCAGCCGCAGGCCGAACACAGTGATCTCCACATCGGCGGTGATCTGATTGATGAAACCAACCAGGGCCATGCCGAAGAAGGAAGCGCCCTTGCCGCAGATATCCATGAGACCGTAGAACTCACCGCTTTGCTCGGTGGCAACGATCTTGCCAAGATAGGAACGGCTCAAGGCCTGGATGGCGCCCTGGAACATACCCACCAGGGTTGCCAGCAGCCAAAACTGCCACTGGCTCACCAGGAACACCGCAAAGAGGGTGATGCAGGTGTAGCAGATGATGCAGATCTTCATCAGCTTGGCGCTGTCATGGTTGGCTGAGAGCTTACCGAAGAGGATTGCACAGGGGAAAGCCACGATTTGAGTCAGCAGCAGGGCCAGCAGCAGGCCGGTGGTATCCAGGCCAAGGTCCGTACCGTAGGCAGTTGCCATGTCGATGATGGTGTACACACCGTTGATAAAGAAGAAGAACGCGATCAGATACATGAACACATGCTTCTGCTCCTTGGCCTTGCGGAAGGTACCCGCCAACTGACGGAAAGCATCGGCAATGGGATGTTCGCCACGCTCCACATAGGCGGTCTGCCGATAGCGACGCAGCAGCGGCAGCGTGAACACCAACCACCACAGAGCGGTCAGCAGGAAGGAAATGACCATGGCAGTGGTCTGATCCAGGCCAAAGCTGCCGCCGGCCAGCACCAGCACCAGGCACAGCACAAAGGGGATCACGGAGCCGATATAGCCCCAGGCATAGCCCTGGGTCGAGACATTGTCAATCCGCTTTTCATCGGCGATTTCCGGGAGCATGGAATCATAAAACACCAGGCTGCCGTTAAAGCCCACCTTGCCTAGAATGAAAATGCCCAGGAATACCAGCCAATGCTTTGCAATACCCAAAGCAGCACAGCCCAGCACACCGATGAGCACCATCAGCACAAACAGGGGCTTCTTGTAACCCTTGCGGTCGGACAGGGTGCCGCAAATGGGGCCGATGAGGGCCACCAGGATGGTAGCGATAGAACCGGCGTAGCCCCAATAGCTCAGGTACATATTTTCGTCGATGCCGGCAGAGGTTGCCAGCGCATTAAAGTAGATGGGCAGCAGCGTCGACACCAGCAGGGTGAAGGCCGAATTGCCAACATCATAGAGGATCCAGCTTCTTTCCAGTCTGGTCAGTTTTTGTTCTTTTTTCATAATCATCTCTCTTTGCTTCAGTTTACCACTTTATTTTATACGATAATCCGAGAATTTTCCATCTCTTTTTGTAACTTTTTCCTATTTTTACGAAAATACGGCAATTTGCACAGAAAAAAGTTAGAAAAAGAGCCCCGGAAGGTCCGGGGCGCTTTGGTTTTTGGTTAAGCTGTCAAATGCTCAGGATCAACCGTTTTTGGTGAACTCATCAATGAGGCCCAGATCCAGCTGCATGATCAGCTTGGCATCGGTGGTGTTGACCAGGCCGTCGCCGTTGACATCAGCAACATCCAAGTTCAGCTCAGATCCGTCGATCAGACCCAGATCCAGCTGCATGATCAGCTTGGCATCGGTGGTGTTGACCAGGCCGTCGCCATCGACGTCGCCCAGCAGAGCGTCGCGGTGGTCGCACTCGGTGCACTCGCCATCGACCATGTTGTGCTCCAGCATCTCAATGACTTCGCCCTCAGCGATCAGCTCGCCGCAGTCAGCGCAGTAGGTATCGCCGGTGTAGCCTTCCTCGGTGCAGGTAGCATTCTTGGCATCGCGGATCTCGGTGTTGGTGTGCTGGCAGACGGTATTGTTGTCATTGTTGATCTGCTGATGCTCGATGGTCACATCGGCAGCATCGGGATCCACAGCCTCGAAGATCAGAGTGGCGATGACGTCGCCGGCAGCAATGCCGTCGAGCACCACGTAACCGAAGGTCACGGAGCCGTCATTCTCCACGATGGACTTGTAATCGGCATGGACAACGATATCCACCAGCTTCAGGTTTGCGGGATCCCAGGTAACCAGGACCAGACCGTTGGTGGCATCCACATCCACAGTGACTTCCACAACCACCTTGTTGGCATTGGGATCGGCCTCGCCGCACTCGGTGCAGGAGCCGTTCTCGAAGTTGTGGCCCTCGGAAGGAACGGTGATGGTCTCACGGCTCAGTTCCTCACCGCAGTCGACGCAGCAGACGACCTCGTCGTATCTGCCGTCGGTGGTGCAGGTAGCCTTGACCTCGTTCTCAACCTTGGTCTCGGTGTTCTCGTGCTGGCACTCGGCCTGTGCGGGCTCGAAGTGGAAGTTGACAGTGATGTCGCCGCCGGGCTGGCTGTAGCCCTGAGAAGTACCCACCACAACGACGATCTTCTCACCAGCCTTGATTTCCAGGATCTGGGTATCAGCGTCGCCGTTCTTGGCGTAGTAGTCCTTACCGGAGATCTTCACGCCGTCGACACCGTAGTGCTCGAAGGTGTACTTCCAGTTTGCACCGGAAACCACAACGGTCACAGTGCCGTCTTCGGTAGCGACGAAGTCATAGTAGTAGGTGCTGTAGCTGGGCAGGGTGACATTGTTGTCGCCCTCGACCAGATCCTTGGGGTTATCCTTGGCGCCCTCGGGGATCTCCACGGAGATTGCGAAGGTAGCAGCGGCAGAACCGTCGTTACCAATCTGGATCAGAGTTTCCTCGTCCATCATGACCTTAACAACGCCATCAACAGCATCATAACGAGTGCCATCAACGATGATGTAAGCGCCCTCACCGGTAACGACCAGGTACTTACCGTCGAAGGGGTACACGGTGCTCCAGGAGCTGTCATCGTAGTAGGACTCCAGCTGGTACCATGCAGCGGTACCGGCAGCGATCTCGATGGTGTTGGTGGGGCAATCGGCATACAGCAGCTCAACAGGATTGTTCATGCTGCCAACGGGATGCTGGTAGAAGCCCTCGTAGCTCAGGTTGATCACAGCGGTGACCACGCCGGAGTTGTCCCAGCTGTAGTCCTTGATGATGATTGCGATTTCATCACCGGCCTGGACCTCGTAGGACTTTTCAAAGACGGACACGGAGGAACCGTTGATGGTCATCTGGACGTTGTTGCCCAGAACATCGGCGGTAACAGACTTGCCGTTGTAGAACATTTCCACCACGGAAACATAGATGGTACCGGCCTTTTCGGCTACGTACACATACTCCAGGTTCTGAGCCAGGTCGTTGTTGCCAATGACCAAGCTCTCAGCGGCGGTCACTTCCTTCAGAGTCATGTCTGCAGTGAAGGTGTCGCCATCCAGAGAAACGATCTCAACAGTGATGATCTGACCGGCGGTCACATTCATCTTTGCGGAGCTGGCGGTCATGGCCTTGCCGTTGATCAGGATCTGCACCTTGGTGCCATTGTACCAGGAGTACTGCTTGGAACCTGCGCCGTTGTAAACGCTGCCAACGGAGAATTCCATACGGCCGTCAGCGGGCACAGTGTAGGTGTAGACCACACCGGACTCCAGATCGTTCTTGCCCAGGGCCAGAGCATTGGAGGTATCGGGCACATAGTCGGGATCGGGCTCGCGGCACTCGGTGCAGAAGCCGTTCTCGTAGTTGTGCTCGGTGGTGGGGATGGTCTCACCAGCATTGATCTTCTCGCCGCAGTCAACACAGTAGGTGTCACCGGTGTAGCCCTCTGCAGTGCAGGTGGCTTCCTTGGCATCACGGACCTCAGTGTTGGAGTGCTGGCAAGCAGCCTCAGCGGGTTCGAAGTGGAAGTTAACGGTGATCTCACCGCCGGGTGCGGTCCAGCTGGAGCTCAGAGTACCCAGCTTCAGCACGATGGACTGACCGGTAGTCAGATCCACAGTGATGGTGGCAGCGTCGCCTCTCTTAGCCTGGTGGTCTTCCTCGCTGATCAGAGCAGTGCCGTCGGCACCGAGCATGGAGTAGAAGAATCTCCAGTTGTCACCGGAAACGGTGAAGGTGGCGGTGCCATTCTGGGTGGCAACGAAGTCGTAGTAGTAGTTGTCAGACTCGTCCAGTACGACGGTGTTGTCGCCTTCCACCAGATCCTCGGGGTTGTCGATGGAACCTTCCTTCAGTTCGTAGTACAGGTAGAAGGAAGCCTCACCGGTACCGGAGTTGCCGATCTGCAGAGAGCGGACAGAGCCGAAGTTCATAGCCTTGCCCTCGGGTACTGCATAGGTTGCGCCGGCATAGATCACATAAGCGCCTTCAGCGCCCAGCATCTTGATCTCTGCGCTGGCGGGGAAGCCCGTGAACTTGAACCAGTAGGCAGTGCCTGCAGGGATCTTCACGGTGTAGGTGGGCATATCGGCATAGTCGACCACGATGGGGTTACCGCGGCTGCCGGCGGGATGCTTGTAGAAGTTCTCATAGCTCAGGTTCAGCACAGCATTTGCGGGCTCACCGAACTGGGTGTTCATATAAACAGTGATCTCGTCGCCAGCCTTGACTTCATAGGAATTCTCGAAGCCGTAGACAGTGACGCCATTGATCTTAAAGACCACGGAGGAGCTCAGAGATACTTCGGAGCAGTAAGCACCGTCGCAGATCAGTTCCTTAATGGTGGTATACAGGGTACCATCCTGGGTTGCGATGAAGGAATAGTCGGTCTTTCTGGCAATGTTGTTATCGCCCAGAACCAGCGCAGTAGCAGGCTCCAGAGCAGTCATGGTCAGAGTAGCGGTGTATTCGCCGCCGTCGACGCTGACCAGTTCCACGGTGATGGTGTCGCCGGTCTTGACGCTGATCTTGGTGTCTGCCAGGTTGGGAATATAGGTGTCATTGATCATGATCTTGACACGGTCACCCTTGCTGTAAGCATACTGGTAGATGGTCTTGCCATCGGCATCCTTCATGACGAAGTCAAACTCCAGACGGCCATCAGCAGCAGCGGTGTAGCTGTACTTGGTGCCGGAAGTCAGTTCGTTGGTGCCGACCACCAGGGAATCGGTGGAAGGCTGCTCAGGATCGGGAGTAGGCTCGGGATCGGGAGTGGGCTCCGGATCGGGAGTCTCGGCGCCTGCAGGAGTAAACTCCACATCGATGGTCAGGGTACCTGCGACTGCACTCCACTTGGAGCTGTCGTAGATACGGATACCAAGGACAACGGAGCCACCAGCAGTGACCTCTGCAGCCTCAGGCTGCACACTATCGAGGGCGGTATAGCTTTCGTTTACACCGGCGGGATAGTACATTGCGTACCACTTGTCGGTGGTGGTGGAGATCTTCAGGGAAACAGTGCCTTCTGCGGAAGGAGTGAAGCTATAGTATACCATCTTGCTGATGTCGAACTGGTTCTTGCCCTCGGACAGTTCGATGGTATCAGTCTTGCTGTCACCGGCATCATTGAGGCTCAGCTTGTAGTCCAGCTCGGTCTTGTTGACGGAGAAGGAAGCCTTGCTTGCAGCAGCGGCCAGCTCAGCATCGGTGATCTCGGTAGCTGCCATGGTGTAGACAGGCTTGGGAGATGCGGTGTTGACAGCGGCAGCGCCGTTGACAGTGACGGAAGTGATGGTAGCGGGATAGACATTCTCACCCATCTCGCCGATCTTAACGGCCACATACTTATGATCCATTGCATCATAGGACAGGTGCCAGATCTGGTTGGTGTTGTTGCCGTCGTAGGTGGACAGGTACAGGTTGCCGTCGTCACCCACGGTCAGAGAGGTGTACAGGTTGTCCATAGCGCCGTCGCCGGGGAACTCCAGGGCCAGGTCGCTCTTGGTGATGTTGTACAGGGCGTTCATACCGCCGCCGGGCACATCATAGACCCAGAAGTCCCAGACATAGCCGTCATTATCCAGCAGCACCAGGTGTTCGGTGTCGTAGACAGTGCCGTACTCGTCGGTCTGCTGCTCGTAGCCCTTAGAGGTGATACCGACCAGGTAGCTGGCCAGATCGCCCAGGTTGAAACCAACGGAGTTGAGCTCCATGGGGTTCTTGGGGGACAGCAGATAGTAGTAGTAAACGCCGGAGACACGCTCCTCGCCATGGATCTGGGAGAAGTAGGGGTTGTAGACCATATCCCACATAGCAACGCCCATGGTGTTCTCAGCGCTCTGCAGGATGGTGCCATCGGCGCTGACCTTGTGCATTGCCCACTTGCTGGATACATTGTCCATCATGTAGAAGACATCCAGTGCGGTGGAGTAGGATGCGGAAGTCATGGTCTCAGCCAGGGATGCGCCGGGCTTCCAGCTTTCGCCGGTGGACATATCCCAGTCGTAGAACATGGAATTGTTGTTGGCATCGGTGGTGGTGCCGTGGATGGTAACATCCAGGATCTCAACATTGACAACGCACTCGGCATAGAAGTCGGGATCCAGGTTGGAGGTGGCGCGGATGGTGGTAGTACCAGCATTCACACCGGTGACCACACCCTTCTTGTCAACAGTAGCGATGGACTCATCGGCACTGGACCAGGTGACGGTACGGTCGGTGGCGGTCCAGGGCATGACATTGGGGGTCAGCTGTGCGCTGGTGCCGCGGATGACATTGATCTCATCACGGTTCAGCTTCACGCCGATGACCTGGTTGGTGGGATCGGCCCAGCTGCCGCCTGCACCGGTACGGTCGGGGATCATCAGACCGCCCATTTCGTGCCAGAAGTCCTCGTAACGAGTGAACTCGCCGGTGGCGGGATCGATCTCATAGTAGTAAGCGAAGGTGATGTAAGTACCAATCAGAACCTCGAGGTGAGAGTTCCAGGCGATCATGTCGGTATTGGGGTTGTACTCCATACCCATGATGCCCTCGGTACCGTTATGGTCACCGTAGATGGGGTCCTTACGGGTCAGGTAGGGATCTTCCATCAGCAGTTCGGGAGCATCCATGGTCTCCAGGGTGAAGGAGTAGACCTTACCGGTACCCAGCTCGTTGCAGTAGAACACGCCCTCAGGGCTGCAGGCCAGGGTATTGGTGTTGACGCCGATCTTGCCGATCTTGGTGATCTCACCGGTCAGCTTATGGATGGTGAACAGCTCGCTGTTGTCGTTGACGGCATAGATCTCACCGTCAGCGGCATTGTAAGCCATATCGTACATGACCTGACCCATATTGACGATGAAGGTGGTATCGGTCAGATCGTCCTCAGGCATGACATACAGGTCGCCATTGTTGGTGGAAGCGAAAGCGAAGTGCTCAGCGATGGTAGCTGCGTAGAAGGTGTGGTCAGCATCGGCGACCTTGGGAGTACCGACCTTGTAGTCGTAGACAAAGTTCTTGTCGAAGCCGGCCCAGTGACGGCTGACCAGGTCGTAAGCCATCATGACGGGCAGGTCAGCCTCTTCGCCGATCTGCATCTCGATCATGTAAGTGGCAGCGTTCATGGCATAGTCAAAGACCTGCAGCAGGAACTTCTTGCCGTTGACCTTATCCAGGGAGAAGGTGTACTCAGCCACCTCACCCTTTTCGATATCCTGCTTGGCACCGGTCTGTGCCAGGACACGGGTACCGGTCTTGTTGTACAGACCCACACCGGCGATGTACTGGTTGTCGGAAGCCTTGACAGTCATGGTGTTGTTCAGCACATCGATGCTGACGCCGAACAGCTCGGGAGCAGTGTTATCGATAGTCCAGCTGATGCTTCTGGTAGCGCCTTCACCCAGGGCATCCCAATCCACATTGCCCTCGTCGTCAATGTAGTACTCGGGAACCATAGTGAAGCTCATGGACAGGCGGTCGCCCTCAGATGCATCCTTCATGGAGAAGTTGGTCTGCAGGAACATACCGCTGTTCTGCCAACCCAGAGCGCCGTAGTAGTAAGCCATGTTGACGGCACCGGTCTTCTGGTCCATGATGACCTCGCCGGTGGTCTCGTTGACAACCACAACACGGGACTGGTCTGCGTTACGGATGGCGATGAAGCTGACGCCGTCCATAGCATCGGCAGTGTTCATAGCATTACGCTCGGGCATATACACAGCATCGGGGATCAGGGGGTTGCCGCCGAAGCTGTAGTTGTAGCCGGGATCCCAGTCGTACATGACCTTCCAGTCATTGCCGCGGGTACGGCCGATGTAAGGAATGCGGGTATCCTCGCCGGTGGCGTAGGTGGTCCACTCGCCCACGTCGAACATGGAGGGATCGGTCCAGTTGCCGAAGAAGCCCAGCACGGGGATGGAGTGGGTGGTGTCGACCTCTTCGTTCTCGCCCACGGTCTCAGCATACAGGAAGCCCTGCAGGTAGGTGCCGTTGGGGAACATCTCGTTGATCTCTTCCTTGACGGAAGCGGGCAGATTGAAGTCCACGCGGATCTCCAGAGAGCCGCCTGCAGGCAGAACAGCAGTGGTGGTGGACAGGTTGGTCAGGAAGACATAGACGTCATGGGAGTCGATGTCGCCATCGCCGTCCACATCGGCCTTATCCTTGTTGAACAGCACAGCAGACTTGCCGGTAACATAATCCAGCAGAGCCTGGCCGTCGTCAGCATTGACCTGACCGTCGCCGTTGAAATCCATACCCTCGACATTCAGTTCCTCGGAGACGACAGCAGCGCCGCCGATGGACCAGAACACATTCATGGGAATGGTGGTAGTGGAATAATCCATGTACATGTGCTCGCCGTCAGAAGTGACGCCCTGAATGAAGAAGTCAGCATTCAGGTTCACGATCTTATCGACGTTCTGCATGTTATGGATGGTAAAGGTAGCGGAGTAAGCGCCCACACGGTCGGGATCGTCGAACAGCTCGACCTTGACCTTGCCGTCGGCAGCGCCGTTATTGGTGCCTTCACCCATGGTGATGAAGGAGTCTGCGGTCATGGCAGCCCAAACATTGGCCAGACCGGAGCCCTGCTGCAGCACGGGGTAGTAAACGCCCTCGGAAGCCAGCATAGGCTGAGCAGTGGACATCAGCAGGCTCTGGATCAGATGACGGGCATCCATACCGGTCTTGTATTCCAGATTGTTCTCACGAACATACTGTGCCATCAGAGCGGCCATACCGGCCACCTGGGGAGAAGCCATGGAGGTACCGGACATGATCACATAACCGCCAACGGAGCTCTCGCCGTCCAGGGAGAAGATGTTGCCGCCAGGAGCGGTGATCTCGGGCTTCAGCTCCAGAGAACCGGTAACGCCCCAGGAGGAGAAGTCGGACATGGTGTAGTAATCGCTGCCGAAGTAGCCCATACCGATGGTGTTGCTGACGGTCATGGTACCGGTGCGGTACAGCACATTGCCGGCATCGTCAGTCACGGGAGTGGACTCCTCACGGATAGCGATACCCTGGCTCTGGGTGATAGCAGCAACAGGGTTGGTGTACAGGTACTCAGTCAGGTCCAGATTGATGACGCCGCTCTGGTTATTGTAAATAAACACAGCGACTGCACCGGCCTGGATGGCCAGGTTGGCCTTCTCGGCGAAGTTGGTCTCGCCACGGGAGCACAGGGCGATCTTGCCCTTCAGCACATCCTTGACAGCTTCCCAATCTTCTGCCTTACCCACGCCGTCGATGTAGATGTACTCATACTCACCGGCGATGGAGGTGAAGGGCTTGTTGGTGAACTGACCGTCTCTGGTGTCCTCATTGTAAACGAACATCTTGCCGTTGATCTCGATATAGTAACCGACCATACCGTCATTTTCAACGGAAGCGACACACAGGGAGTTGGTGAAAGAACCGGGCTGACCCAGGGTATCCTGGCTCACATCGGTGTTGTACAGGTAGCCCATGCCACCCAGGTTGATGTAGTTTTCTGCCATTTCTGCCCAGGGACCGGAGTTACCGGCAGAGATGGCCACCACAACGCCGGACTTGGTCAGGTCGTCCATGACAGCCTGGAACACGGGGTTGGAGTGAGCGCCACGGCCGGGAGCCACGGAGCCCAGGGACAGGTTGATGACATCGGCGCCCAGGATGACAGCGTCCTCGATGGCAGCCATGTAATCGGAGTCATAGGGAGAGCCGGCCTTGCCGAAGACCTTCAGGGTCAGCAACTGGGCATCGGGAGCCACGCCCTGCATGAAGCAGTAGTCCAGAGCCTTGCCGTAGATGTCCTGGGAGGCATTGTACAGCCAGGAGTTGGCGGTAGCGATACCGGCAACGTGGGAGCCGTGGCCGCCCTGGTCGTCGTTGTCGTGGGTGATGTCGTAGTCAGCATCCTTATAGTTGAAGCCGAAGGGCAGCTTGGTGTTGAAATAAGCCTGTTCTGCATCCAGGTAATCCTTGATGTTCAGCTTATCGGCAACAGCTGCGATCTCCTCTGCATCCAGCAGATCCAGAGATTCGATATAATCCTCGTAGCTCATGCCGGCCTCTTCAGCCAGCAGGGACAGGGAGTACTCGAAAGCCTTGGCGTTCAGGCTCTGATGGTCGGTATCCGTACCGGTGTCGATGACAGCAATACGGGTGCCGGCACCGGTGTAACCGGCGTTCCAAGCCATGCCGGAACCGATCTGGGAACCGGAGGTAGCCATGTTGGGAACGATGGAGCTAGACTCCGTCTGAACCGTTTCAGGCAGGTACTGGTTCTCGATCACCACACCATTAACACCAGGCAGGTTCTCAATGGTCTTGATCTGACCATACTGCACATTGGCGGAGATGATGTTTGCAGCCAGCGTCAGATTCCAAACCACATCCAGAGTAGACTTGGTAGCCTTCTCGATCTGGTTGATCACATTGGTCTGCTCTTTCTTCAGGTTCTCACGGTAGGCCACTGCTGCCTCATTGGCGGCAATGTCCATAGCGCTGAAGCCGGCCTTAATGGTAGAGGCCTTTTCCAGAATAATGGATACGCGGACCACATCCGTGGCTGCGTATTCTGCTTCTACCGTGTTTTCTGTCCGGCCATTGGGACGCAGGCTGGCAGAAACCCGATCATTGTCGACACGGGTGAAGCTCACGGTCGTTTTTCCGGTCTCATCTTTGCCGATTTCCAGTGCCATGCCGGGCAGAACATTGCCGGCCATCAGCGCCAGGACAAGCAGCAAGCTCAGAAACCGCTTGAAAAAGGTTGCGTGTTTCATACTTTTTCTCCTCACATAGAAAATTTATATCACAGTCGAAAGCGGATGTTCCATCTGCTTCCAACTGTCACATACACATATAGAATAGAATGGTTATTGCTTTGCAGCTTCTTCCCAAAGCCTTTGCATCTCGGCTCGGGTTTCGGGATTTGCGGTGATTTGCTGATACAAGCTTTCCAGCGTGCTGGTACCGAAATCATCATAGGCGGTTTCCTGGCCACTGCCGTGAAAAAACCGGATGCCAGACATTTTGTACCGGGGATTCTCATCGAACCGCCGGGCCAGGATCACCGCCCGGCGCAAGGCCTGCAGTGCCTTTTCCCGATTCCCCCGCTTCATGCTCAGAAGCACTACACGGCACAGGCAAATCGTTTCCATCTTATCCAGGAAGCTGGCTTCCTCCGACAGCCGAAGGCTCTGCAGGATCTTTGCGTACCATTCCATGGCATAAATTGCGTTTTCCTCCTGGCCCATATCCAGGTACGCATTGAAAAAGCCAATGCTCAGTTCCTGCATTTGATTCAGCGTCGTATCGATCATGGCACGAGACAGGAAAGGCAGCGCCTCCTCCGGCTTGTGGCTGACGGAAGCCAGCGCATAGCCGATGACCGCATCGTTGATGCCACGAATATTGCTTTGGCGCAAAATAGCGATGCCGGTTTCGGCCTCGCCCATGGCGATGTACAGGTTGGCCATTTCCCGGCGAATGCCGATGTCACCGATGTTGGGGTTGGTGTTCTGACCCAGCATTTCCAGCGCCTGTTCGTACAGCTCGATCGCCCGGCGGCATTCCTTGACCGATTTCCGTTCCCGGCCGCCGACAGCATACAGCATTGCACATTCATAGACGATATCAAATAAATTGGGGTATTTTTTCAGCGCCTTTTCCGCTTCCCGCATGCCCTCGGAAAACAGCTTCTGCTGCCGCATCGTCAGCAGCGCTTCCTTGGTTTTCTCCACGCCGCCTCTGGGCGATTCATAGCCCAAGAGCACATCCACGGAAGTATCGAAAAATTCTGCCAGGCCGATGATGGTGCTGATATCCGGCACAGACATGGCGCTTTCCCATTTGGAAACGGCACCCACCGTCACGCCCAGGGCCTCAGCCAGCTGTTCCTGTGTCAGCTTGCATCCCTTGCGCATGGCGCGGATGTTTTCAGATATGTGGATTTTCACGAAAGTCCCCCTCTCGTAACTATAATTATTGTACATTTTTTCCTTCTCGGTTTGAATACACTAATTCTATAACCAGTAAGAAAAATTTTTTACTGACAGTAAAATTATTCTAGCACACATTTTTTGAAATTGCAATGCATAATTATAAAAAATTAGCTTTTCTGTGGAAATTTCCCATTTTTCTCACAAAACTTTGTCAAAAACCATCCTTTTCCCGCAGAATCCTCCATTTTCTCCCCATATGTCCCGGTTTTTTCAGAGTAGCAGATGATACAACCTAAATCATTTGTTGTATAATATGCAGCGTTTGTATGCACCGCCCTTTGCATTATACACTTCTCCACGAAAAAAGCACAGCCGCCTCCATCACGGAAGCGGCTGTTTCTATCGGTTTCATCGATTGTGATTTGCTTTTTAGAACACCTTTTTCAAATCGGACAGCGTATCCATTACCCAATCGGCAGTATTTTTCCCAAATCAATACGCTGATGGATCGCCAATCCTTTTCTCATCCATACGGTTCGCATACCCAGTGCTTTTGCAGGAAAGATGTCGTTATCCAGACGATCTCCCACCATGACTGCATTGTGTGGTTGGCATCCGGCCATTTCCAATGCCTTTTCAAAAATCAACTTGTCGGGTTTTGCAACCCCCAGTTCTGCGGATGCGGCCACAACATCAAAATACTTTAATAGCCCCCAGGCATCTAATCTCTGTGCGGTTCCCGCGACTTGGTTTGCGATGATACCCAAATGATACCCTCGCGCTTTTAAGGTTTCTAATGTTTCAGCCGCATCCGCAAATGGTTTTTCATCCTCAGAATGCCAGGGCGTTTTCTTTAGACCGAAATACTTGATCGCCTCCGAGTTTCCATCAAAACCTTCTTTTGCAAGTTCGATCCGTTTTCGGTCAAAAGCGGAAAAGGTAATATCCTGTCCTTCAATCATTTCTCTTGCTCTATGGTCATAGGCCTCTGTTTCGTCAACAAGTGTTGACCCCACATCAAAGAAAATCCATCTTACATCCAAATGCGTCACCCCACAAACTCAAGTTTGCTTAACTGCATTATACTCCCGCAAAAAACGGAAAGCAAGATTTTCTGCAATCGTTTCATATGGCGCACATTTCCACATCTTCCGCAAGGTGCCACACATGAATTGTTTGATGCGGGTCAAACTAGGCTCAGGAAAGAACAAAGTCGGTTTTCTTCGGAAAGCGGCTTGGCTTTCCGGAAATCGACAGAAGGAGAGAAACGAATATGAGTTCCAAGAACAACCAGATCAATGTTCCCCAGGCCCGTGAAGCTATGGACAAGTTCAAGATGCAGGCTGCCCAGGAAGTGGGCGTGAACCTGCAGAACGGCTACAACGGTCACCTGACCTCCCGGGAAGCCGGCTCCGTCGGCGGCCAGATGATCAAGAAGATGTGTCCCGTACGAACAGCAAAGTTCGACAGAAATAACCTCATTGCCATGGGCCATGCGCAGGCTGTACACTACATAGTTGGAATCATCATGTAAAGTACAAGATACATAAAAAGCATCAGATTTTCTAAAAATCCGATGCTTTTTATTCTGTAATTGGAAGGAATTCCAGCAAAGACATTTCCCAAAAGTCACTGTCCATTTTCATAAGCCGGATTTTTTCTTCCGTGGTATTCAGCTTTTCGATAGCGCTTTCATAATATTTCAGAAAGTCGTTGAAGATATCTGTTCCGATTAGATCTTCCCGCACTACCATGCAGTAGGAAATATAGGGCTGGTTCGTCAGAGGTCGGTATGCGAAGTCTTCAGCGTTTGATGCGGCATCCATCACATCCAGAACCGCACCATCCACCTCTTCCAGCTTTACAGAATAACCAAAATA
Source organism: Faecousia sp. (assembly GCA_045638785.1). Taxonomy (GTDB): domain Bacteria; phylum Bacillota; class Clostridia; order Oscillospirales; family Oscillospiraceae; genus Faecousia. The sequence goes on along the minus strand of JAZUBW010000121.1, from coordinate 1,072 downwards.
GGTACGATCGATCTCACGGATCTCCCCAACTTCCGGATAGTTCTGGGACACCAAGCTCCCCAGAAATGTACGCTTTCTGGGAATTCCCACAGAAGCAATCTCATTGGTTTCCGGCAGCGTGGCGATGACCTCGCTGTTCATGATAATGGGTGCATAGAGTTCAAAGCCATCCACTTGATTCATCATGGCAATAGCGGCAGAAGAGCAATAGAATCCCATATCGATTTCCTCCACCTGCAGTGCCCACTGGGCTGTGTTGGAGCAGCAATCCACGAAGATATAGGCTGTCAAAATCGAATCCTGATTATTGTCCAGCTCCGCTTCCGCAATAATACTTTCCAGAAGTACTCCAGTGATGTCCTTGCCAGCACCTACACGGATGGCGCCGATCTCCTTTTCCTTGTCCTGGGGGAAGAAGAAATAGAGTATTACAAAAATCACCGCAGCCAGTGCAAGAGCAATCTTGATTCTCTGGTTTACAGGCATATCCAAAGCAAATGTCCTCCGATTAGCAGCAGTCCTCCATGCCCTCGCCGAAGAAATTGATCAGTTCCCGGTCAATAATCCGATAGATGGCATAGCCCACTTCACCATCTTTACTGCCGGTAATCAACAGTTCCAGGACATCTTTTTTATCCATGTTGAAGAAGCGCATCTTCTGGTATTCCCGGGGCGCTGGAGTGGGAGTGGTTTCATAATAATAACCGTCCTCATTCACCAGAACCACAGTTTCACAGGCGCCATCAGCACTGGCACGGTAAATGACTACCAACTCGTCCACGCCATCATCCGTTATATCGCCAACACAAGCAAGAACGATCTCCTGTTCCGGATGTGCAGCCACATAGAATTGATACAGCGGATCCGTCTTGTCCACAAAAGGAGCATACTGGCGGCCGCTGCTGGACTTTGTTTCCGCAGCCTGGTCCTTTTCTGCCAGAAAGTCCCGCAGGTATACCAGGCCCACTAACGCAGCTATGCACAGAACAATGCACAGGAGTTGTTTTTTCCATTTCCGCATATTGTTTTTCACCACTCTTCTGGTTTTTGAATTTACTCTATATGCACAGAA
>JAZUBW010000120.1:0-8227 GCA_045638785.1 Faecousia sp. | reverse complement strand
GGCAAGTGCGTGGATCCTTCGACTCCGCTACGCTCCGCTCAGGATGACAACCGTGATGGTAATCGGAATGATAAACTGCAATTTGTTGGTTTAGGCGCAAAAACGCCGCCCGAAAAGGGCGGCGTTTTGGGAAGTAAACTTAGCGGACGTACTCGATGACCACGCGGCGGTTGGGCTCGGTACCGGTGGAGTGGGTGGTGATGTTCTCCATCTCCTGCAGGGCGGCATGGATCACATGGCGCTCATAAGCGTTCATGGGCTCCAGGGTGGTACGGCGGCGGGCCTTCAGCACCTGCTGAGCCTTCTTACGGGCATACTTGCGCAGGCTGTCCTCCCGCTTGGCGCGGTAGTCCTCAGCGTCCACATTGATGCGGATATGGCCTTCCACATTGCGGCCAACGGAGTAGTTACACAGATGCTGGATGGCATCCAGGGTATCGCCACGGCGGCCGATCAGGTAACCCAGATCCTCGCCCACCAGCTCCACATGGTAGGTGTTGTCATCCACCTTGGTGGCATGGGGGACAGCAGCGGAATCCATATGCTCCAGCAGGCCCTTGACGAAGATCTCGATCTTCTGCTCCACGCTGCCCTCAGCAGCGGGCTCGTAGGTCTTGGGGGCAGCGGGTGCCTTGGGTGCCTCGGGCTTACGCTCGGGGCGATTCTGCTTGGGCTCAGCCTTCTTGGGCTGCTCCTTCTTCTGCTCGGGCTTCTTGGGTTCTTCCTTCTTGGGCTCTTCCTTTTTGGGCTGGGGCTTGGGGGCCTCCTCCTTCTTAGGGGCAGGAGCAGGATTGTTCACCTTGGCCTTGTTGGAACGGGAAGCGCTGCCCAGGGCGGACTTGGGCTTTTCGGGAACCACCACGGGATCGGGTACTTCATAGGTCACCTCGACCTTGGCAGGCTGGGCGCCAAAGCCCAGGAAACCAGCCTTTTCCTTCTGCAGCACCATAACGGACACGCTGTCACGGTCCAGGCCCAACTGCTGCAGAGCAGCCTCGATGGCCAGATCAATGGTCTTGCCAGTTGCAATGAGAGTCTTTTCCATTCTCTTTATTCCTCCGTAGAATTGTAACGATCGGGGTCATAGGCACGGCCCTTGCAGTAGGGACGTTCCGCCACACCGGACAGAGGCAGATTCTCGGTCTCTTCCTCCATAATGCCCTTTCTTGCGGCATATTCCTTCGCTGCGGCAGCACGGGCAGCCTCTTCCTCGGCCTTCTGCTTCTGCTGCAGCTTCTTCTTGCTGGTATTTTCGGTGATGCCGTCGGGGTTGGCGGCACGGCGCTCGGCACGGATGCGCTCCTTCTCCATCTCTTCCTTCTCCCGCTCCAGGGCTGCCTGCAGACGGACAGCGTCCTCAGCGTCATAAACCTTGCGGTAGTGGTTGGTCATGAAGTGGTTTTCGATCATGCTGAACACACCGCCCACGAACCAGTACAGGGACAGGGCAGCGGGCACGGTGAAGCCGATCCACAGGCTCATCAGGGGCATCATCCACATCATCATCTTGCTCTGCTGAGCAGCCTGGGAATTCTTGGCAGCCTCCTGGTCCTGGACGCCGTCCTTGTTGGTGATAACGGAGTCATTGGAACGCTGGCTCAGCCACATCTGCAGCACCTGGGAACCGGCAGACAGCAGAGGAATCAGCACGCCGCCAATGGCGTTCCAGGTCCAGGTCTTCCAGGTCCAGAGCTTCCAGTTGGGGATCTGGCTCAGGTCGATGCCCAGGAAGGAGAAGTTCAGGCCCTCCAGGGTGCGGTCAGCGGCCTGGATGCCGGCATCCTTGATCAGCTGGACGAATTCGGAAATGTGAGAAGCTGCCACCATTTCGTCGTAGTAGCCATTGGAGCCGAAGGCACCGGGCAGAGCCAGCTTGATCTCAGCGACGATGGCAGAGGCGTTGCCGACGGTTTCATGGAGCATGTACTGCAGGGGCTGACGGACGACATGGTACAACGGCAGCAGGATCAGCAGGGGCACAAAGCTCCACAGACAGCCGCCGCAGCCCATGGAAGCGCCTTCCTCTTGCTGCAGCTTCTGAATGGCCTCGTTCTGCTTCTGCTTGTCGTCGGGGTACTTGCGCTGGATCTCCTGGATCTTGGGCTGCAGACGGGACATCTTCATCATGCTCTTCTTGCTCTTGGCGTTGATGGGGATCAGCACCAGGCGCACGATGAGGGCAAACAGGATCAGGGACAGGCCGTAGTTGGCAGTGAACTGGTACAGATAGTCCAGAATGTAGCCAAAGGGAATACGGATCAGATCTCCTAAGTTAAATGCAAGGAACATAGTATGCCTCCTTTATCAGGCAAAAAATTAAGGAACCGGGTCAAAATAATCGTGTTTCGAAAAAGGATTACACCGGCACAACCGCTTGATGGCCAGCCAGGAACCCTTGACGGCTCCATATTTGTTGATTGCTTGGTAAGCATAGCTCGAGCAGGTCGGACAATACCTGCACCGAGGCGGGGAATTGGGTGAAATGTGCTTCTGATAGAAGCGAATCAGGCAAAGAAAAAGCTTTTTCATTTTGAATTACCTTTGTAGGGAATGCTGTCCTCAGCATTCCGACCGCGAAGCGGCATTTTCTGTGCACTGTTACGACAAATTTGCCCATCGAGGTCGAATTTGTCGACGGAACGCAGAGGACTGCGTTCCCTACGATCAAGATCGCAGGATCCCGGCCTTCTCTGCCAGCTGCAGATAGGCACTTGTGAGTTTCGCAAAGTCCGCGTCGATGGACCGGGTCCGGGCAACCACAACGATATCCCAGCCGGGCTGGAACTTGTCTTCGTTTAAACGATAGATTTCCCGAAAACGACGGCGCACGCGATTGCGTACGTGGGCCTTACCCAACTTTTTGCCAACGGTGATGCCGACCCGATTGCCATCGGTGCGGTTTCGCCGTGCATAGAGCACCAGGTAGGCATTGGCCTGTCCCTGGCTGCCATAAAGCCGCCGGAAAATGTGGTTGAGCTTCAGCGATGCGGAAAATTTCATGGTCATTCTCCTCATGGTTGGAAAATGCCGGGAACAATCATTCCCGGAAAGGATTTGAGAATACATCCCTTTTAGGCATAAATGCAGAAAAGGATTTTCTCAAGATACGGGTGCAGAAACGGATAGAAGTACCACACGGTAGCTTTCTCAAAGGCGCGCTTGAAAATCGGATTTGCTGTAGATGGGCGCCAGATTTTGCCGCAGATCAAGGTTTCAGGCCGCAGGAATACTTTGTGTATTTCAAGGCCTGAATAACGCAGAGCTGGGGTAAAAGATTCGCACAGATGCAGTAAATCATATTTGAAAGTGCGCCAAAATAAAAAGGGAGCGGGGCGACACTTCGCCCCGCACATTCTCCCGTTTCACCTGTTCGCTGCCAAACGCAGCCTTCTCATCAGGCGGACAGAACCTTGCGGCCCTTAGCGCGGCGACGGGCCAGAACCTTGCGGCCGTTGGCGGTAGCCATTCTCTGACGGAAACCGTGGACCTTGGAGCGGTGACGCTTGGTGGGCTGATAGGTACGCTTCATTTACTACACCTCCTGTTTTGAAATTTTGCCGGCAACCAAAAATGGCCGCAGCAATCGACTATATAGATAGTCATACTAAGGTATTATAACCGATAAATTCCACAAGGTCAATAATTATTTCCAGAAAAAACAGGAATTTTCTGCGTTTTTTGCAAGTATTTTTGCCGGGCACATAAAAACCTCCCTCGGAAGAGGGAGGTTTTGCAGTATGAAATCACATTTTTGCAGGCTGGGCCTCTTTTGCGTTGCACCAGGCAGCACGGTATTTCCGCAGGCAGCAGCTTTGGGCGGCCTTGAGCTGGTAGTAGTCCTTGCCTGCGCTGAGCATCAGGTTCCGGCTCTGGACCAGGGCCATATCGTCGATGTCCTCCAGTTTCCACTGGCAGGTGCCGCAGCGCAGCACACCGTTTTCCAGCACCAGGTCATCGGTGGCCAGGACCCGCTCAGCATGGTCGGCCTCCAGGGCCGTGGCCGTGACATTTCCATCCCGCAGCATCAGCGTGCCTTCCTCCAGCTGACGGCCCAGTTCCCGACGCTGCCAGGCGTCCCACTGGGCGATGTTCTCAAAGGGCTCGGCCGGGGCAAAGGTGCCAAATTCCGTAAATTCCCATTTTGCGCCACAGCTGCAGGACAAGAATTTTCCCTTGCTGGTCAGCTGACCGGAGCGGCGGCAATGGGGGCACAGATACAGCACTGTCTGCAGATTTTCTGCCCGACGGCGGCTGCGGAAGCGAACAGGCTCGGCCTGCCAGGTATCGCAATGGATGTCCCGCTGGATGAGGGCCTCGATCTGATCGCCGTCCATGGTCTTCAGTTCCTCCGGGCCGTAGGTGCCCACGATCCGCAGGCCCATGCGGCCGGGCCGGATGCCCTTGCCCCACCGGGGTGCGGTGAGGTAGCCACCCTCCATACAGCAGGTGACCAGGGTGGTGCCGCTCATTTTTGCCAAACGGCCGGTGGACGGCACGATGGGAGCGGTGATACCATCCCAGGTGCATTCGCCCTCAGCAAAGAGGCAGACGGAGCTGCCATGCTTCAATTTGCGCAGGCAGGCCATGGCGGTATCGGCGCCGGATGTACCCTTGCGCCGGGGAATCGGGTCAAACACATATTTCAAAAACCGGCTCACCAGGCCCTTGCGGAACAGATGCTCACTGGCCACAAAATGCATGTGGTCCCTGGGGAAGCAGATGCTGACCAGCAACGGGTCAAAATTGGTGACATGATTGCAGATCACCAGGGTCGGACCCTCCAGGCGCCGGTTTTCCGGGTGGAAACGGAAGATCAGACGCAGCCAGGGCCGGATCAGCAGCACCAGCAGGCGGTTGAGTATCCGGTTGTGTCGGTTGCTTTGTTTTGCCATAGCGTTTCCCTCCGGTCAAAAACCAAAATTTTGTTTATTATACGTCAACTGGGGCGATTTGTCAATGTTGTCAGCCGCTTCCTGTCCCGGCCACAAATTGCAGTTTATCGGTGAGCTGAATGTGTCGGCCCTATGGGCCGACAGCGCCCGCAGGGCGCAATACCTTCTCCCGGGGAGAAGGTGCTGAGGGAAGCGAAGCAACCGAAGCGGAAGTGGAATGCGGGCGGAAATCTCACAAAACGGGATCATTTTAGGCTTTTTCAGCAGGATAGGTTTCAAAAAGTCTATACATTGTACTGTGTCTAACTGTACTCCCCGCATTCCACATCCGAGCCGCCTGTCGGCGGCCCACCTTCTCCCCGGGAGAAGGTACGCGGCTTCGCCGCTAATCTACCTGTCAAACTGAAATTTACACGGCAAAAGAGAGGGCTTTCGCCCTCTCTTTCTCTCTTTCCTTGGCTCAGCGATATTCCCGCTGGATCTGGCTGTCCAGGATCTGCTGCAGCACATTGCCGCAGCACCGGCGCAGGTCCTTCTTCGTGATCTTTCCGGTTTTCAGTCCCAGCAGGATCTGCTGCTTATTGAGCATCATGCCGGGCATGATCAGGTCATTGCCCGCCCGCATGCACAGGGCATTGTCACCCTGGCCTGGGTTGGTGGAGTACCAGTCCGTCATCACCACGCCGTCGAAGCCCCATTCATTACGCAGCACCTTGGTACACAGATCGTGGCTGTTGGGGGCATAGACCCCGTTGACCTTGTTGTAGGAGGTCATCACGGCCTTTGCGCCGGCCTCCACGGCGATCTGGAAGCCTCGCAGGTAAATTTCCCGCAGCGCCCGCTGGGAGAGGTTGCTGGACATTTTGGTGCGGTCGTCCTCCTGATTGTTACAGGCAAAGTGTTTCAGCGTCACATAGAAGCCCGGCTCCTGCTGGACGCCCCGGGTGATGGCCGCCGCCATCAGGCCCGACAGCCGGGGATCCTCGGAAAAATACTCAAAATTCCGGCCGCAGAGGGGATTTCTGTGGATATTCAGCGCCGGCGCCAGCCAGTAGGTGCAGCCAAATTCCTTCATTTCCCGGTAGACGGCATCGCCGATTCGCTCCAGCAGCGGCAGATTCCAGCTTTGGGCCAGGCAATTTGCCACCGGAAAAGCGGTGGTGTACTGATACAGGGGCACTTCCTTTTTGGGGTTACCCACCAGGTGCTTTTTCACGGCCTCGGGCACATAATTAAAGACGGACATGGCCATTTCCACCGGTTTGACCCTGCCCTTTGTGTCCACAGTGGAGCGACTCTGCACCCGCAGACCCGCCGGGCCGTCGCAGAGGGTCACATTGGCCAGGCCCCGGTTCCAGAACTTGCTGGTGGTGACGCCCACGGCACCGGGCAGGGTAAAGCCGTGCTTGCCCTGCATCTGGCCCACGCCCACCACGATGTCCACCATCTCCCGGTCGGTGAGATTGTTCAGCCAGCGGCGCACCCGGGGATCCCGGGACAGCGGCGGCTGACCGTAGGTGTACACCTTGGTCTCAAAGGCGGCCGGATCCACGCTGTAACGGGGTGCCATGGCATAAACTGCCCAATTTCTCTCGGGTGCGGACAATTCTGTCAATTCCTTCTGCAGCGGGCAGACAGCCTCATGCCGGGACAGGATCACTTCCCGCTCCAGATTCACGAAGGCGCAGATTCTCGTGTTCCGGGAGGAATTGCCCAGCCGCAGCACATAGTCGCCCGGCTCCAGGACGAAGCAGTTGTCGTCCTCCCGGTAGCTGGCCAGCTGGCCCAGATCGAAACGCAGGGTCAGTTCCTGGCTTTGGCCCGGTGCCAGGGTGTCGGTCTTGCCGAAGGCAGCCAGGGACTGGTATTCCTTGCAGAGTTGTCCACCGGGAGCAGACACATACAGCTGCGCAACTTCCTTGCCGCTGCACACTTCGCCCACATTGGTGACCTGGGCGGTCACGGCCACTTCCCTGCCATCGACCTTGGTTTCCAGGCAGGAAATTTCAAAATCCGAGTAGCCCAGGCCAAAGCCGAAGGGGAAGGCCGGCTCCACGCCGAAACTGTCGAAATACCGGTAACCCACATAGATGCCTTCCTTGTAGTCGGCCTGCCGGGTGTCGCCGTTTTGATAGCTGAATTCGTCGCCAAAGGGGATATCGGCATAGCGCTTGGCCCAGGTGTCCGTCAGCTTGCCGGAGGGGCTGATCTCACCGCTGAGGATGTCGGCCACGGCGTTGCCGCCCTGGGTACCAGGCTGGGAGATGTAAAGCACCGCATTGATGCCCTCGATTTCCTCCAGGAAGCCCGGATCAATGGGGCTGCCGCAGTTGATAAGCAGCACGAAATGGGCGTAATGGGCGGCGCAAAAGGCGATGGCCTCCCGCTCCTCGTCGGTCAGATAATAGTCGCCGGCTTCGGTCTTGCGGTCACCGCCTTCGCCGGCCTGGCGGCTGAGGACATAGATGCAGGTGTCGGTGTCCATCACATCGGCAATCTTCGGGCCAGCAGGCAGGCGGAAATTATCCCACAGCATGTCCATAATAGAGCTGATTTTTAGGAAATTCAGCCGTTTTTTCTTCTCTTCACGATAAGTTTCCAGAGCGATCTTGTAAAAAGCCTCGTAATCATCGAGCCACAGCCGGTTCAGGATCGTGAACCCACGGTTCTCCAGGCCCTCCAGCACCGATACTGAGTGCCGCTCGTTGACCTCGCCGGAGCCGGTGCCGCCCTTGATGGTCCGGGCAGCGCCGCCGCCATAGAGGGCCACCTTCTTATTTTTCAGCGGCAATGTGCCGTCATTTTTCAGCAAAACCATGCCCTCGCAGGCCGCATCGTAAGCGATCCGCAGATTGCAATACTCCAATTCCGTGGGCTCAGAACCCAAATGCGCCCGTGTCAAAAATTCCATAATGCCGCCTCCTGTGGTGATTTTTCTTTAGTATACCATACTTCTGCCCACTTGCAAAGAAGATTCTGCAAATTGCGGTTTGTCGGTAAGTTGAATGAGTCGCCCATAGAGCCGACAGCGCCCGCAGGGCGCAATACCTTCTCCCGGGGAGAAGGTGCTGAGGGCAGCGAAGAACCGAAGCGGAAGTGGAATGCGGGAGGCGAAGTTAGATATGGTAAGTGTCAAGGCTTGCTGATGACTTGCCCTTTTGGAATCCTAAAAGCCTGTGCAAGTCGTTACATTCCTGCCCGCATTCCACATCAGTCAGCGGCTCGTACCTTGCACGCTGACAGCTTCTCCCCGGGAGAAGCTAGGGCGGCTTCGCCGCTAATCTACCCGATAAACTGAAAGTTGCAGCATGTTTCTCTGTCGAAAAAGGGCGAAG
>JAZUBW010000119.1:0-1805 GCA_045638785.1 Faecousia sp. | reverse complement strand
TAAACAACAATTTATCTTAGTCAAACAGATCTTTCAGCGTATCGAAGAACTTTTTACGCTTGGGGGTAGACTTATTATCCATGGTCTCATCCAGCTTTTCCAGCAGTTCCCGCTGCTCCTTGGTCAGCTTGGTGGGGGTTTCCACCACCACGGTGAAGCGGTGACGGCCACGGCGACGGGGATTATTCACATCGGGGATACCCTTATCGGTCAGCACAAACTCCTTGCCGGTCTGGGTGCCCTCGGGAATCTCATACTTGACAAAGCCATCCAGGGTAGGCACTTCGATTTCCGCACCCAGGGCCGCCTGGGTAAAGGAAATGGGCACCTCGCAGTAGACATCCATGGCACTCCGCTGGAAGATGGCATGGCGCTTGATGTAGATCTCTACCAGCACGTCGCCGTTAGGGCCGCCGTTGGAGCCCACACAGCCCTCACCCCGGACACGGACGGACTGACCTGCGTCCACGCCGGCAGGTACCTTGACCCGGATCTTTTGGCTGCGGCGGACCTTACCCTTGCCGCGGCAGGTGGAGCAGGGAGCCTTGATGACCTTACCCTGGCCGCCACACTGGGGACAGACGGCGGTGGACTGCATCTGCATGCCCATGAAATTCTGAACGGTACGAACCTGGCCGGTACCACGGCACTGGCTGCAGGTTTCCACCGCGCCGTCGGCAGAACCGGAGCCGGAACAGACGGCGCAATTTTCGATGCGCTGGACAGTGACTTCCTTTTCGCAGCCGAAAGCGGCCTCCTCGAAGGTCAGTTCCAGCCGGGTGCCCACATGCTCACCACGCCGGGGCGCGTTCCGGGCCTGGCTGCTTCTGCCGCCGCCACCGCCGAAGAAGGATCCAAAAATATCGCCCAGGTCGCCAAAATCGCCGAAACCGCCAAAGCCGCCGCCGAAGGGATTGCCGCCCTGGCCGGCGCCGTAGTTGGGGTCCACACCGGCGAAGCCGAACTGGTCATACCGGGCCCGCTTGTCATCGTTGCTGAGGACCTCGTAGGCCTCACCCAGTTCCTTGAACTTTTCCTCGGCTTCCTTGTCGCCGGGGTTGCGGTCGGGATGGTACTTCATGGCGGTTTTTCTGTATGCTTTTTTAATGTCCTCGGCGCTGGCGTTCTTGTCGACACCCAGGACCTCATAGTAATCTCTTTTATTTTCTGCCATATTCCTTCCTCCTTGCTGTCATCGCGAGCCAGCGCGCACACTGGCGTGGGAATCCCCCGGTTAGAGGGGATCCCTGAAAATTTAGGGGATTGCCACACCAGTCTGCGGACTGGTTCACAATGACACCTATGTGATCGTTCATAAACGCACCGCAAGGGGCGGTAAAATTCCGCCCCTTCGATGTTACAAATTAGTCGACAGTTTCGTAATCTGCATCCACAACGCCGTCGTTGCCGCAGCCCGCACCGCAGTTGGGATCGCAGCCGCCCTGGGGATTGGCCTGCTGGTACAGCTTCTCAGCCACGGGGTAGAATGCCTTCTGTGCCTCCTCGATAGCAGCCTTGATGGCAGCCACATCGTTGCCCTTATTGACTTCCTTCAGGTTCTCGATGGCGGCCTGGATGGGAGCCTTCTCAGCGTCGGAAACCTTGTCGCCCAGCTCGTTGAGGCTCTTCTCCAGCTGGTAAGCGGTGTGCTCAGCCTGGTTGTGGGTGTCCACTTCCTCACGGCGGGCCTTATCCTCGGCAGCGTACTGCTCAGCCTCACGGACAGCCTTCTCGATGTCATCCTGGCTCAGGTTGGTGGAAGCGGTGATGGAGATGTTGGCCTCCTTGCCGGTGCCCAGGTCCTT
>JAZUBW010000118.1:0-11149 GCA_045638785.1 Faecousia sp. | reverse complement strand
GCCTGTCCCGGGTGGCACAGGCGCTTGGCTTTTATTTGAGAAAAGGAGTATTATCTCTTTTCCAAATTTATTGTTCTAACATAGAGCTGTTTGTAATATTCACTCCATCTCTCGCTTACCTTGCCAGTAAACACAACAAGATCCCCTTCTTCGACACTTTCATCTAGAAAAGTATATCCCCATTCACCTATTTGATCACCGACACGGACAACATGGCCTGGTGCTCCGTTATTTGTATAGTCTCCATAAGCAACATCAATAATGTGACTTGATAACCATGTTAAATGCTGGTGGACATATCCCTCAAACTCGATGTATCTTCCGTCATACTTCTCTGCAAATGTTTTATAGTCCATCTCGTTGCCGGTAAGTAAAGCAAGCAAATCTGGGCAGTTTTCAACAGTTAGCAGGGGATATTTGTTATAGTAAATTTTTATTGTATCATCTGCATCAAATGTGGAACCTGCATCCCATTCACTCTCGGTGTCCCATCCAGTATCAATAACAACGGAGAAAACATTCTGCCGAAAGTTCTTCTCGTTAGGTTCGTAGGGGATCTCTTCAAAGGATGTGAAACCAAGCTCCTTAAAATGTTCTGTTATGCTTTCCAGAGTCCATTCTCCGTGCTGGTAATACTCACCGTTATTAGGTATCTCAATCTCGTTAGTGTTTCCGAGTCCTTCACAAGCAGAAATTGTGATAACCATTATTATTGTGAATAATACCAAAGCAAGCTGTTTCATAAACCCATCCTCTCTGTTAGCAGTAGAAATCCTTGATCTTCTTGGCGCGGCTGGGATGACGCAGCTTGCGGATGGCCTTGTTCTCGATCTGGCGGATACGCTCGCGGGTAACGCCGAAAATCTGACCCACTTCCTCCAGGGTGTGGGTACGGCCGTCATACATACCAAAACGCATCTTCAGCACATCGGCTTCCCGCTCGGTCAGGGTGTCCAAAATCTCCTTCAGTGCCTCGCTGAGCAGGGCGTTGGAGGTGGCATCGGCGGGGCCGGGGGTGTGATCGTCCTCGACGAAGGAGCCGATGGAGGTATCTTCTTCATCACCCACGGGGGTATCCAGAGAAAGGGTATCGGCAGCGGTGCGGTTGGCCTCGATGATCTTTTCCACAGGAAGACCCAGCTCGGCTGCGATCTCCTCCACGGTGGGCTCACGGCCCAGCTCCTGCACCAGCTTGCGGTTGCAGCGGGTGGCTTTGTTGATGACCTCTACCATATGCACGGGCACAGGGATGGTGGGGGCCTGGTCGGCGATGGCACGGGTGATGGCCTGCCGGATCCACCAGGTGGCGTAAGTAGAGAATTTATTGCCCTTGGTCCAGTCGAACTTGTCAACAGCACGGATCAGGCCCGTGTTACCCTCCTGGATCAGGTCCAGGATGTGCAGGCCACGGCCGGAGTACTTCTTGGCGATGGACACAACCAGACGCAGGTTGGCTTCCGTCAGCTTGTTCTTGGCAGCCTGGTCGCCCTCGGCTACCTTCTTGGCCAGCTCAATTTCTTCGTCGGCGCCCAGCAGCTTCACCTGGCCGATCTCCTTCAGGTACATACGCACCGGATCGTCCAGATTATACTCGGCTGCCAGATCCACAGGATCCACCAGGTCCTCGTCGTCCAGGTCTGCCAGGACCATGGAATCGTCCATATCCAGGTCCATATCATCGCCCAGGTCCAGGTCCAGCTCGGGGCCCAGGATCTGAATGTTCATGGACTCAAAACGGTCGTAGATCTCCTCGATCTTCTCGGGGGTCAGATCCAGCTTTTCCAGGTGGGCATTCAGATCGGAAGCACGGATCATGCCCTCCTTGCGGCCCTGCGCGATCAGCTCCTGCAGCGCCTTCTGGACCTCTTCGGTATTGTTCTTAACGGGTTTTTGCGTATTGCTCATTCATTTTCCCTCTTTATCTAAATCATTGGCCTATAGACTATAAGGCGTTTTTCCGGTTTTGACAAGGGTTTTTGAAAAATATTTTTTGTTTTTTCCGCTTTTGCCCCATTTTCTCCCCCGCAGTTGACAGTTTTCCCGAAAAAACCGAAAAACATACGGTTTACAAGCCGCCATTTTTTATGTATAATAAGGAAAATGAGGTGCTATGCCCCAAATTGGGATTTGGCGTACCGTTCCGTAGGGGAGGGTCTTGACCCTCCCTAAACCTGAAATATTAGGATTGGTTCGTGTAACGCTGTAATTGCAACCTATTTTCGGAATCTTACAGCTCAAGCATCGTTATGTTGAGGGAGGGTCAAGACCCTCCCCTACGAAAGCAACGGAACGATAAGCAAAAATTTCAATCTCACCAATGAGGTAACCAATATGACTGATCTTTCCAAAATTAGAAATTTTTCCATCATTGCCCACATTGACCACGGCAAGTCCACCCTGGCAGACCGTCTGCTGGAGGAGTGCAGCGCCATTGATCAGCGCCACCGTGCCGAGCAGATCCTGGACTCCATGGAGCTGGAGCAGGAGCGTGGCATCACCATCAAGGCCACTGCCGCCACGCTGACCTACACCGCCGACGACGGCGAAACCTATGCCCTGAACCTGATCGACACCCCCGGCCACGTGGACTTTAACTACGAAGTTTCCCGGTCTCTTGCCGCCTGCGAAGGCGCCATCCTGGTTGTCGACGCTTCCCAGGGCGTGGAGGCCCAGACCCTGGCCAACACCTACCTTGCCATCGACGCCGGTCTGGAAGTTCTGCCGGTCATCAACAAGATCGACCTGCCCTCTGCCCGTCCCGCCGAAGTAAAGGCCGAGGTGGAGGACATCATCGGCATCCCTGCCGAGGACTCTCCCGAAATTTCCGCCAAAAACGGCATCAACATCCACTCCGTGCTGGAGATGATCGTCAAAGATGTTCCCGCTCCCAGCGGTAACCGCAACGCCCCCCTGCAGGCGCTGATTTTCGACTCCGTGTATGACTCCTACCGTGGTGTCATCGTCTACACCCGCATCAAGCAGGGCATCATCAAGCCCGGCATGGACATCCGCATGATGGCCACCGGCGCTGTCTACAAGGTCATTGAAGTGGGCACCATGAGCCCCATGGGCCTGATCCCCAGAGATGCCCTGGGCGCCGGCGAAGTGGGCTACATCACCGCCTCCATCAAGACCGTGGCCGACACCCAAGTGGGTGACACCATCACCACCGTGGAAAACGGTGCCACCGAACCCCTGCCCGGCTACCGCCCGGTGCAGCCCATGGTCTACTCCGGCGTATACCCCGCCGACGGTGCCAAGTACCAGGATCTTCGTGATGCCCTGGAAAAGCTGAAGCTGAACGACGCTTCCTTCGTCTACGAGCTGGAAAGCTCCATTGCCCTGGGCTTCGGCTTCCGCTGCGGCTTCTTAGGATTGCTGCACATGGAGATTATCCAGGAGCGCCTGGAGCGAGAGTACAATCTGGACCTCATTACCACCGCCCCCAACGTCGTTTACCGGGTCACCAAGAACGACGGCACCGTGCTGATGGTGGACAACCCCCTGGATTACCCCGATCCCGTGGATATCCAGCTGGCGGAGGAGCCCTATGTCAAGCTCAGCCTCATCGGTCCCCAGGAATATGTGGGCAACATGATGGATCTGGCCCAGCAGCGCCGTGGCGAATTTAAGGACATGGTGTACCTGGATGCCAGCCGTGTGGAGCTGCACTACGAAATGCCCCTGAACGAAATTATTTACGACTTCTTCGATGCCCTCAAGTCCCGGACCCGTGGCTACGGCTCCCTGGACTATGAGCTCATCGGCTACCGGCCCAGCAAGCTGGTGAAGCTGGATATCCTGCTCAACGGCGACATCGTCGATGCCCTCAGCTTCATCCTCTTTGCCGAGAACGCCTATCCCAGAGCCCGTAAGATCTGCGAAAAGCTGAAGGAGAACATCCCGAGAGCCCAGTTCGAGATCCCGGTGCAGGCTGCCATCGGCGGCAAGATCATTGCCCGGGAAACCATCAAGGCTGTTCGCAAGGACGTGCTGGCCAAGTGCTACGGCGGCGACATCACCCGTAAGAAGAAGCTGCTGGAAAAGCAGAAGGAAGGTAAGAAGAGAATGCGTACCTTCGGTACCGTCTCCGTTCCCAGTGAGGCCTTCATGGCCGTCCTGAAGCTGGACGAAGATTGATTTTGTCACCGTAAATTGTTGTTTATAACGCCGAAGGCGCGACCTTCCCCCGGGGGGAAGGTGGCCGAGCAAAGCGAGGTCGGAAGAGGAATGGCGATATGTTGGAAACAGGAAAATGCCTGTTACAGTGCAAAAACCGTAGGATTTCTGCCCGCATTCCTCTTCAGTCATAAAAATCCTTTTTGGATTTTTATGACAGCTTCCCCCCGGGGGAAGCGATTGCGGCTTCGCCGCTAAACAACAATTTATCTCAGAAAGGAGAACCCGTATGAAAAAACTTTTCGCACTTTTGCTGGCTCTGTGCCTGCTGCTGACCTTTGCTGCCTGCGGTGAACCGGAGGAATCCAAGGCTCCCAACAACGACAAACCCGGCGCCACCAAGCCAAACCCCTCTGTGGAACTGGTCACCGCCTACGAGACCGAATCCAGCAGCACACTGGGCTCCTTCCGCATGGACTTTACCTACGACGAAACCTATCGCAGCGGCACCGCTGTATTAACCAAGGATGGCGAGGATATCTCCGGCACCTTCACCTGCGACGAAAACTACAACATTAATCACATGGACTTCACCGTGGATGAAGAAGGAGAGGTCAACCATTTCTTGATCGACTGTACCTTCGACGATGCCCACCGGCTGCTGACCGCGAAGGTCCTGCTTCGTGGCGAAAAACATGAAGTACTGCGCTACAGCGCTGAGTACAAATATGACAGCGAAGGCCGCAACGTATATTCCAAGCTTTACCTGACCGACACCTATATGAGCACTACCACCGTCGAATACAGAGAGGACGGACAGATATTGAAGCAGACCACCGAACTCCAGGTGGGCGGCAACCCCGCCCAGGTTTCTGTGGTGAGCTATACCTATGATGAGCAGGGCTATATCAAGTCCATGGCTATGTCTGGCGGCGAGGGCACGCTTCCGTTGGAGTATCCTGCCACCTACGAGGTCAAAGAAGACGGCGTCCACTACACCATGGAACGGGATACCTCAACGCTCTGCCTGGTGGTTGACGAAAACGGAAAGATCATTCTGCAGGACTCCTACGGCGCCGGCGAATTGATCAGCAGCATCAAGACGGAATACAACGAGGCCGGTCAGGTCATCCGGATGGAGCAGCGCTTTCCCCAGAGCAACACTACCACCGTGGTCACCTATTCCTATACCCCCGGCGGCCGCATGCAGGAACAAAAGCAGACCGCCAACGGCGCAGAGACGATCATTCAGCGCACCACCTTCCAAACCGCGGAAATTCCCAACTAAAGGAGAAACTATATGGAAAACTGTCTGTTTTGTAAGATCGTAAAGGGTGACATTCCCTCCACCAAGGTTTACGAGGACGAGCTGGTTCTGGCCTTCCGGGACATTGCCCCCATGGCACCCACCCACATTCTGGTGATCCCCAAGACCCACATCGGTTCTGTAAATGAGGTCACCGCCGAAAATGCCGCCGTCGTTGCCCACATTTTCACTGTGATTCCGCAGATTGCTGCCGGCGAAAAGCTGGAAAACGGCTACCGCGTCATCTCCAACTGCGGAAGCGACGCCGGCCAGACCGTGCATCACCTGCACTTCCACATCCTGGGCGGCAAACAGCTCAGAACCGATATGGCATGATCCAAGCGCCGGGTAACCCCCGGCGCTGTCACTTTGAGAAGATAAATTGTTGTTTACACAATTAGCGGCGAAGCCGCAATCGCTTCCCCCGGGGCGAAGCTGTCATAAAAATCCCAAAAGGGTTTTTTATGACTGAAGAGGAATGCGGGCGGCAATCTTGGATAATTGCGCTGTAACAGGCCTGTTCCTGTGTTTCAAATATCGCCGTTCCTCTTCCGACCTCGCTTTGCTCGGCCACCTTCCCCCCCCGGGGGAAGGTACGCGCCTACGGCGCTATAAACAACAATTTACCGTCTTAAAACAGCAGGGAAGAGCCGTCGCCGGCTTTTGGGGTCAGCTTTCCATTTTCCACAAATCCCATCTTTTCCAACCATTTTTGGAATTCCGGAATGGCGGTCTTGCCGGTGATCTCCCGCAGGGCCGCAGTTTCCCGGAAGCCAGTGGTCTGATAATTGAGCATGATGTCGTCGCCGTGGGGGATACCCATGAAATAGTTGCAGCCCGCCAGTGTCAGCAGCCCTGCCAGATTTTCAATGTCATTTTGGTCGGCCTTCATGTGGTTGGTGTAGCAGCAGTCGCAGCCCATGGAAATGCCGGTGAGCTTGCCCATGAAATGATCCTCCAGGCCTGCTCTTGTCACCTGGCGGGCGTCATACAGATACTCCGGGCCGATGAAACCCACCACAGTGTTGACCAAAAACGGCTGGAACCGCTTGGCAAAGCCGTAGCACCGGGCCTCCATGGTTACCTGGTCGGTGCCGTGATGGGCGTTGGAACTCAGCTCGCTGCCCTGGCCGGTCTCAAAATACATGACATTTGGCCCCTCGGCGGTGCCTTGGTGGAGCAACAGTTGCCGGGCCTCCTCCAGGGTGGCGGCGGAGAAGCCGAAGGCTTCGTTGCCCTTTTGGCTGCCTGCGATGGATTGGAAGATCAGATCGCAGGGAGCCCCGTCCCGTACCGCCTTCATCTGGGCTGTCACATGGGCCAGCACGCAAATTTGGGTGGGAATGGCCCAGTGTTCCTTGATCTCCTGGAATCGACGCAGCACCTTGCCCACCTGTTCAGGAGTGTCGGTGACCGGGTTCAGACCGATGACAGCGTCGCCGGCACCGAAGGAAAGTCCCTCCAGGGTGGAGGCGGTGATGCCCTCCGGGTCGTCGGTGGTGTGGTTGGGCTGCAGGCGGCAGGAAAGCGTCCCGGGCAGACCGATGGTGGTGTTGCAGTGGGCGGTGACGGTGATCTTTTGCGCAGCGTAAATGAGGTCCAAATTGCTCATGAGCTTACAGACCGCCGCCACCATTTCGCTGGTCAGCCCACGGCTGAGCTTGCGGATATCGTCGCCGGTGGTGGTTTCCGAGAGGATCCATTCCCGCAGATCGGAAACGGTCCAGCCCCGGATCTTTTGGTAAACGGATTCATTCACATCGTCCTGGATGATCCGGGTCACCTCGTCCTCTTCGTAGGGCACCGCCGGGTTCTCCCGCAGATCCTGCAGCAGCACCGCCGACAGCACCACCTTGGCGGCGATTCGCTCCTGGGCACTTTCGGCCGCCAGGCCTGCCAGTTTGTCGCCGGTCTTTTCCTCGTTGGCCTTGGCCAGAACTTCCTTTAGAGAGGAAAATTGGTATGTTTTTCCTAAAAGTGTGGTCTTGAGCTTCATAAAAAACCTTCTTGTATAGGTAAATTGTTGTTTAGCGGCGAAGCCGCAATCGCTTCCCCCAGGGGGAAGCTGTCATAAAAATCCAAAATGGATTTTTATGACAGAAGAGGAATGCGGGCAGAAATCCTACGGTTTTTGCGCTGTAACAGGCATTTTCCTGTTCCCAACATATCGCCATTCCTCTTCCGACCTCGCTTCGCTCGGCCACCTTCCCCCCGGGGGAAGGTACGCACCTTCGGCGCTATAAACAACAATTTAACCTTCCAAAATCAATGTTTTGACCACCACGGGCAGCGCTGATTCCACCGGGGTGGCAATATCGAGATAACTGTTTTGCGGCAGGTGGACACGGTCGATGCAGAGGATCGGTCGGCCTTTTGAAAATCGCAGGGCCAGGGCATGGCCCAGGGCTTTGGCCAAATCTGCCTCCAGGGCGATCAGCACCGGCCCCATAGGCCATTGTTCCGCAACCCGGTCGGCCAGGGCAGAAATCTCCCGGTAGCTTCCTGGCTGCGGGCCCTGGATGGCCCAAATGCCGGGGCCATCCAGAGCTGCCAGACCGGAAATTTCCCTGACCACCGGCAGATTTTTCAGAGGAAAGGTCACATTCTGATAAAAAACCGTGCTTCCGGAAAGCTGGGTGGCGTGGCTGCCGGCGCCGATGACGGTGGCCCGGATGGTCTCCCGACCCAGGCGGTAGAGCCCTTTGCACAGACGGCTGCGGCGGATGGCCCGACCCAAAATGGGACCCATGTCCCCAAAGGCAAAATCGGGATGAGCCGTTTCGATACAATCGGCCACGCCGCCGGAGAAGGAGATCGTAATACCTTCCCCCGGGGGGAAGGTGCCCCAGTGCGCACACTGGGGCGGAAGAGGAATGCGGGCGGCAAGGGAAGATTTCTGCGATGTTTCGGACTTCTTCCTGCAGTTTAGATTTCGCCGTTCCTCTTCAGTCTCGCTTCGCTCGACAGCTTCCCCCCGGGGGAAGCGTTGGGCTTCGCCATCTTTCGTCCACAGCCTGTCCAAAAGGTCGGTGGTGTCCCGCAGGCCCGCAGCCATTTCCAGGACGGAAACCAGGGCATCTGCCAGGGCTTCCAGGCTGGTGGTGCTGGGCGTTTCTCCGAGTTTGTGGTCGAAAATTCCATGGAGCACCGGGGAAATATAGGTGATGGTGCCAGTGCGGTCAAACTTCAGCAGCCGGCCGCCCACATTCAGACACCCAGTGGCCACGATGTGCCCGTCTTCGATCAATGCAAGGTTGCTGGTACCGCCGCCGATGTCCATGTGCAGCACGGTCTTGCCCGTTTCTGCAGAAAAATCCACAGCCCCGGCACCCTTGGCAGCAAGTTCACTTTCCAGGTCGGGCCCGGCGGTGGCCACCACGAAATCCCCGGCAAAATCCGACAGGCTCTGCAGTACCGCAGCGGCATTTTCCTTGCGGCTGGTTTCGCCTGTGATGATGACAGCCCCGGTGTCCACATCGGCCCGGGTGATGCCGGCATTTGCATATTCTGCCAAAACGATAGCCCGGATGCCCTCACCGTCTACCAATTCTCCCTGCAGCAGCGGCGTGAAATGGATAGGGCTGCGGTATAAAATCTCCCGGTCGGCGATCTGCATTTCCGGCACAGAAAAACCGGAGGCCCGGTTTTCAATGGTCAATCTCGACAGGATCATTTGGGTGGAGGTGGTGCCGATGTCCAGCCCCACCGAGCGCAAGATCTCAGCCATGGCCCATGACACTGTGCAGAATTTGGCGGATGTGATGGGCCTCCGGTTTCACCGGATTGGCAGCGCAGCAGGGATCGGCCAGGGCGGCGGCCACCAGGGCTTCCGTCTTTTCACGCACTGAGCTGGGGGAAATCCCGGCCTGGGCCAGGGTCTCCGGCAGGGAAAGCTCCCGCCGAAGCCGCACCAGGGCACTTTTCAGCCCCCGGAAGGCCACCGGATCGGCACCGGTGCTGCAGCCCAATCGGCGGGAAAGCTGGGCATAGCGACGCAGGGCGTTCTCTGCGTTGCAATCCATTACCGCCGGTAGCAGGATGGCGTTAAGTCGCCCGTGGGCTACATGAAATTCGCCGCCCAGAGCGTGGGAAATGGCGTGGCAGAGGCCCAGTCCGGCGGAGGAAAAGGCCATGCCGGCCATGGTGGCGGCCCGGTGAACGGGAAGCCGCGCGTCGGTATCCCCGGCGTAGGACCGGGGCAGCTGGGCAAGTGCCACCGCCAAAGCATCCGCTGCCAGGGCATCGGAAAGGGCCCCGGAACCGGTGGCCACCCAGGCCTCGATGGCGTGGGAGATCAGGTCGAAGCCGGTTTCGGCAATCAGCTTCGGAGGCAGGGAAGTCAGTAATTCCCCGTCCAAAATGGCCATGTCCGGCTGTAGTTTCGGATCTACCAGAGGGTGCTTGATGCCCTCATGGGTCAAAATGGCGAAATTCGTTACCTCCGACCCGGAGCCGGAGGTGGTGGGCACCGCAATAAACCGGACCTCCAGGCCGGAAAAATAGCGCATGGCCTTGGCGCAGTCCATGGCGCTGCCGCCGCCCAGGGCCAGGATGGTATCCGGGCAGAAGTCCTGGGCTACCTGGGTGCCCTGGGCCGCCAGGGTGACGCTGGGGTCCGGGGCGATTTTGGAGAAGACCTCCGTGTGCTCTGCTTTGGACAGATGGGCGATGTGGTTGACGGTGCCGTTTTCCAGGAAGTAGGGGTCGGCCACAATCAGCAGCCGCTTTATGTGCAGTTCCGCCAGGGCCTCCAGGCTGCCCATGCCGGACAGGATCTGTGTTTTACAGTAAAATCGTTCCATACCTTCACCTCAATGCTAGTGTTTCCGAAAGAAAGAAAATCATGCAAGGAGAAATTGTTGTTTATGTTTGCACCTGTAGGGAATGCTGTCCTCAGCGTTCCGTCAGAAAATTCGACCTCGATGGGCGAATTTTCTGCGTTTTTCTGCGATGCTGCGGTGCAAAATTGTGCCGCTTCGCGGTCGGAACGCTGAGGACACCGTTCCCTACAGAGCTTTGCCAAACAACAATTTATCTTCCCGAATATGAAAAAAGGTATAGGAATTTCAAAACAAATGTGCTATCATAAAGAAAAAGGAGGTGGCGCTATGCGGATACTGGGCATTGACCCGGGATATGGCATCACGGGCTTCGGCCTCATCGAGTCCGACCGGGGTCAGAACCGGCTGCTGCAGTGCGGCGCCATCACCACCCCGGCAAACACGGACTTTTCCTGGCGGCTGGAGGTTATTTATAATGATATGGTGCAGCTGCTGCAGATGGCAAAGCCGGATGCGGTGGCCATTGAAGAGCTGTTCTTCGGTCAAAATGTCACCACCGGCATCGGCGTTGCCCAGGCTCGTGGCGTGGTGCTGCTGGCGATCCAGCAGGCGGGGCTG
The DNA here is from genome assembly GCA_045638785.1 of Faecousia sp. GTDB lineage: Bacteria > Bacillota > Clostridia > Oscillospirales > Oscillospiraceae > Faecousia. Next base: position 325 of record JAZUBW010000118.1, on the reverse strand, counting down.
AAGGTCTATTCCTATAAGCCTATGCAGGTCAAGCAGGCCCTGGTTGGCTACGGCAACGCCACCAAGCACCAGATGATGGATATGACCAAGCGGCTGCTGCATTTAAGCGAAATGCCCAAGCCTGACGACGCTGCCGATGCCATCGCCATCGCTCTGTGCCACGCAAGAAGTTCCACATCCCTGCTTGCCAAAGCAACACAGATGCGGTAAATTGTTGTTTAGCAAAGCTCTGTAGGGAACGCTGTCCTCAGCGTTCCGACCGCGAAGCGGCACAATTTTGTACCGCAGCATCGCAGAAAGATGCAGAAAATTCGCCCATCGAGGT
>JAZUBW010000117.1:0-2927 GCA_045638785.1 Faecousia sp. | reverse complement strand
AGTTCCGCAACATGACCGGTAGCCAAACCGATCTGATTGCCGTAAGAGGAATAGCCAGCTGCAGCAGTCGTAACGATCTTACGCTGAGGCAGTTTACCCTTAATGGTTTCATTGACCGGCTTCAAAGGATCTGCAGCACCGGTGACGCGCATAGCAGCATACACGTAAGCACGGCTTGCCAGCGGATCACGGATCGCGCCACCGATACAGGTGGCTGCGCCGCCAAAGGGTTCAATCTCCGTGGGATGGTTATGGGTCTCGTTCTTGAACATCAGCTGCCAATCCTGCTCTTCGCCATCGACGGTGGCAGGAACATGGATGGAGCAGGCGTTGATCTCCTCGCTCTCGTCCAGTTCGGGCAGCAGGCCACGCTTCTTCAGAGTCTTGGCACCGATGGTAGCAATGTCCATCAGGGTCTGGGGACGCTTGGCAGCCTTCTCTTCGCCGTAAACTTCCACACGGGCAGCCAGATACCGCTCGTAAGCAGCCTGGACAGCGGGATCATCGATCTTAACATTGTCGATGTGGGTGGAGAAGGTGGTGTGACGGCAGTGGTCGGACCAGTAGGTATCCACCAGACGGATCTCGGTGATGGTGGGATCACGGCGCTCCTCGTCACGGAAGTAGTTCTGCAGGAAGCGCAGGTCGTCCAGATCCATGGCCAGGCCCTTCTCGTCCAGCAGCTGAGCCAGCGCAGCCTCGTCCATGGTGGTGAAGCCCTCCACCGTTGCCACGGTCTGGGGCACGGCATACTCTGCCGTCAGGGTCTCCAGAACTTCCAGGGAAGCCTCCCGGCATTCCACGGGGTTAATGAGGTACTTCTTGATGCGCTCTACATCGGCATCGGTGAGGCTACCCTCCAGCAGGTAGACCTTGGCGGTACGGACCGCAGGACGGTCGCCCTTGGTCATCAGCTGGATGCACTGGCTGGCGGAGTCGGCGCGCTGGTCATACTGACCGGGCAGGGGCTCCACGGCGAAGGCCAGGCCTTCCGGCAGGGCAAAATAGGTGTTGTCCACCTGGGGCTCGGAGAAGACGGTGCGAACAGCCCGGTCGAACAGTGCCTCATCGGCAAGCTCCACATCGTAGCGGTTCAGTACACGCAGACCTTCCAGGGCAGTCAGACCCAACAGGCTCCGCAGCTCGCCCAGCAGACCGCTGGCCTCATGCTGCAGGCCCTCTTTCTTTTCTACATATACACGGTAAACCATGGGGTTGTCCTCCTAGTTGTATCGTAATACTTTTATGTTTCTATGATTCAGCTCGTAGGGAACGCTGTCCCCAGCGTTCCCTACAAGGGGGTTGCTTTATTTCTTTGCCTGCAGGGCTCGCTGGCCGATATCGGAACGGCTGAAGGCATTGGCAAACTTGACGCCGGCGGACAGGCGGTAGGCGGCCTCGATGGCCTCCTCCAGGCTGCCGCGGACGGCGGTGGTACCGGTGACACGGCCACCGGAGGTCACCAGCTTGCCATCTTCCAGCTTGGCACCGGCCACATAGGTGTGGGCGGCGGCACGGTCGGACATGGTCAGGCGGTAGCCCTTCTTGCAGCTTTCGGGATAGCCGGCGGATGCCTTGATGACGCAGCAGGCATGCTTCTTGGCAAAGCGCACAGGGGTCTTGGCCAGGGTACCGTTGGTACAAGCCATCATGATCTCAAGCAGGTCGCTTTTCAGCAGCGGCAGCACCACCTGGGTCTCGGGATCGCCAAAACGGCAGTTGTACTCAATGACCTTGGGGCCATTGGGAGTCAGCATCAGACCGAAATACAGGCAACCCTTGAAGGTGCGCTTTTCCTTGCGCATGGCACGAATGGTGGGACGGAAGATCTCCTCCATGCACTGCTTGGCGATTTCATCCGTATAGTAGGGATTGGGGGCGATGGTGCCCATACCGCCGGTGTTCAGGCCCGTGTCGCCATCGCCTGCCCGCTTGTGGTCCATGCTGGAGACCATGGGGCGGATGGTACGGCCGTCGGTGAAGGCCAGGACGGACACTTCGGGGCCGGTAAGGAATTCCTCAATGACCACGGTGGAGCCGGATTTGCCGAATTTGGCGTTTGCCATCATATCGGTGACAGCTTCCACAGCTTCCTCACGGGTCTGGGCGATGATGTCGCCCTTGCCTAGGCCCAGGCCATCGGCCTTGATGACGGTGGGGATGGGGGCGGTCTTCAGGTATTCCAGCGCAGCCTCCAGATCGGAGAAGATCTCGTAAGCGGCGGTGGGGATACCGTACTTTTTCATCAGGTTCTTGGAGAATGCCTTGCTGCCCTCGATGATGGCGGCGTTGGCACGGGGGCCGAAGCAAGCAATGCCCTTTTCTTCCAATGCGTCCACGCAGCCCAGGACCAGGGGGTCATCGGGAGCGACGACGGCATAATCGATGGCATTTTCCACGGCGAAGGCCACGATCTTTTCGATGTCCGTGGCACCGATATTGACGCAGGTTGCGTCCGCGGCGATGCCGCCGTTGCCGGGCAGAGCGAAAATTTCGGTGACTTCGGGATTCTTTTTCAGGGAACGGATGATGGCGTGCTCACGGCCACCACCACCGACGACGAGTAATTTCATAGGAGCCTCCTATATATGGGAGTGTAGGGCGGGGTCATGACCCCGCCGATCCCGTATCGACACGGGGTTTGCTGTTTTTTGCGAAGACGATACCATTTTTACAATATCTTGACCGCCCACATTCCGGCAGGCGGTCGGCGGGGTCATGACCCCGCCCTACAAAGGGATTAATGGTGGAACAGTCTCATGCCGGTGAAGGCCATGGCGATGCCATTCTTATCGCACTCTTCGATGACCAGGTCGTCACGGATGGAGCCGCCGGGCTCGGCGATGTACTTGACGCCGGAAGCCACACCACGCTTGATGGAGTCAGCGAAGGGGAAGAAGGCGTCGGAACCCAGGGCCACACCCTCA